>JAQBWE010000012.1 GCA_027625315.1 Planctomycetota bacterium | reverse complement strand
CCGGCCGCCGCCGGGTCTGCCTTCTCCAGCTTGAAGTTCTGCGGCTCGCCGGGGATGGACACGTTGCGATGCATCGCGGCTTCGCTGTTGTCCCGCATCCAACCCTTGTGGCCATTGGCGAACCAGACCACGACGTTGTAGACACCGGGCTTGATGTTCTCGATCTTGAAGCGGCCCTGCTCATCGGCCCGCGCAAACATCGTGGGCTCGACGTCCTCGGTCTCATTGCCGGTGTCGGCTTCCTGCTCGCCGCCGGGGTTCGGATCGGTCGTGACCGACACCGTCGCCCGCGGGACAGGACGACCATCCGCGCCGAGCACGACGCCTTCGATGATCTCGCCGCGATTCAGCGCGATGGTGTAGTTCTCGAACGCCTGACCGGGCGCGATCGAGATGTTGCGCTTGAAGTGCGCGACGTAGTCGTCCTTGGTCGCGCGGACGAGCTGGCGACCGGGCTTGAGGTTGGGGGCGAAGAAGCGGCCCTCCTCATCCGTCACGATCACGTCGCCGTCGAATGCGCGCTGCGCCTCCCAACCGCTGATGCGGCTGCGGCCCAGGAGTTCGTCGGGCAGGCGCCCGACCTGCACGCGCGCGCCCGCGAGACGCTGACCGCTCTCGCCGACCACGACGCCGCGCAGCGAGCCGCCGGGCAGCATCGTGATGTCGAGTTCCTTGAGCTCACCGGCGGCGAGCTTGAAGGGCTTCGACTCGCCGCTGACGTACTCGTCGCTCTCAGCCTGGACCACCCACATCGTGTCGGTGCCCAAGCCCTCGAGCCGGTAGACGCCGCTCTCGTCCGTGCGGTCGGCAGGCCGGGTGCCGCTCGTGAGGATCTCGCGCGCCATGTTCGCGCCGCGACGGCCGCCGCGGCCGCCCTCACCCTCCGTCGGGCCCGGACGGATACGAATCCGCCCGCCGGCGATCGGCTCGCCGGCCGGATCGCGAATGGTACCGGTGACGGAGCCGGCGGCGATCAGCTCGAGGTCGCGCTCGACCGCGCCGCCGCCCTCACCGATCGTGATCTCAACGCCCTCTTCGCCGCCGGGCGGGCTAAACCCGCCGGCCACGGCCAACAACCGGTAGGTGCCCGGTGTCACGCCGGTGAGCACGTACACGCCGTCGGCACCGGTTACGCCCGACGGCGTACCCACCCACATCGACGCCATCGCGGCCCAGCCGGTCTGCATGATCGTGACCTCGGCGCCCTGCACCGGGGTCCCACCCTCAGCGGTCTTGACGATGCCACGCACGCTGCCGCCACGCTTCAGCACGACGACGACTTCCGTCGTCGCCTCCGCCTCGACGCTCGGCCACGAGTTCCCCGGCGGCGGGAAGGCCGAGAAGCTCTCTGAGACATAGCCGGACGCTTGGACGACGGCGGAGGAGACCGGACCAGGCGAGATCGCGGCGAAGTAGAAGCGCCCCTGCTCGTCTGTCTGGCGCACATCGGCCGCAGCCTTGGCGCCAGCTTCGACGCGGCCGCCCCAGCCCATCTCGCCGACGTACACGGCGACGCGCGCGCCGACCACGGGCTTGCCCGTCGCCTCGTCGGTCACAACGCCCGTCAGGTTGCCGCCCTTAACCAGCGTAAAGTCGCGTACGAGGTTGCCCTTGACCTCCGTCTCGTTCACGTCGTAGACCGGGGCATAGCCCTCGGCGACCACGCCGGACCGGTACGAATCGCCAGGACTCAGCGTGTCGATGCTGTACGCGCCCTTGGCGTCGGTAATGCCGACCTCGCGCTGCAGGTTGCGCGCCATCGACATGCGCCGGCCGCCGGCCACCGCGAACACCTGGGCCCCGATCAGGGGCTTGCCGTCTGCGCCCTTGACTGTACCGCTCATCGTCGCGCCTTCACCGAGGACGATCGTCAGGAGCTCGGCGCCGCGGGCGCGCGCCACAATGACGTCGGCCTCCAACTTGCTCGCGAAACCAGACTGACGAGCAAGCAGGGAGTACACGCCATCGTCGATCGAGCTGATGGCAAAGTAGCCATCGCCATCGGCAGTCGCCGCGACGAGCGGCGGCGGGACGGTCGCGGCCTGCTCTGCCATGTAGACAAGCATGCCCTTGCTGGCCAGTCCGCGGACGATCGTGTTGATGGAGACATTGGTGCCGGGGACAGCGCGACCGGCGGCGTCGATGACGCGGCCGCGGATCACGACGTCCTTGCCGAGCACGATATCGCCCAGGTCGTTCGTCGCCTGCGGGTGAACGCTGATGCCCTGCAGCCGAACCGGCGAGAACTGCTCGCCTTCAATGTGCAGGCTGTAGCCGCGCGCCGGCATCACCTGCGCGAACAGGACGACACCCGCCGCATCGCTGGGCACTTCGGCGACCGTCTGGCCGCGGCGATCGGTCAGCGTGACGAGCTGGCCCACGAGGGCCGGTCGCGCGTCACCGCGCATGAGCACGAGGCGCAGACGCAGCGCGCCGAGATCGCCCTCGCCATAGCGACCCGCAAGTCCCATGGCCTCCACGTTCGCGCCCGCCTCGTCGGCGTTGCCGCCCGGTGCGTCGGCACCCAGGAGGTCGCCCGGCAGTGCTGCGTTCTGCGGCGAGTCACTCTCGAAGAGCCCCAAACCCAGGGGATCGACGACGAGCAGGAACGCAAGCAAGCCGAGAACGACCAGCCCGAGGAGGACGGGAGAGGCCTTGCCGGCCTGCGCGCGGGAATGAATCATGCGGGGCTCCAATCACCAGGAAGCCTCTAGTCATACCAGAAAGCCGGGGTCGACCCGAAGCCCGCCGGACTCGGCGCCGGCCGGCTCCGCTCAGTCGCGGAGGTAGGGCTGCCAGGGCGTCGCGGAGAGGCCGCTACTCGGGGGCCACAAACATCAGGAGCCTCTACGCAGCACGAGCGCCGCCAATACCGGCGCACCGAGCGCCGCAGTGACGACGGCCAGCGGCAACCCCTGCGGTGGATGCAGCGTGCGCGCAAGCGTGTCCGCCAACACGAGCAGACCTGCGCCCAGAATCGCGGACGCTGGCAGGAGCGCGCGGTGTCCGGGACCGAACAGCCGCCGTCCAATGTGCGGCACGACGAGCCCCACGAACCCGACGAGCCCGCACTGCGCCACGGCGGTCGCGGCGAGCAGACACCCGAGCCCGCCGAAGAACCACAGCGCGCGCCGCACCTCGACGCCGGCGTGCCAGGCGCCCTCCTCGCCCAGCGTCAAGGCATCGAGATCGCGCGCGCCAATCCACGCGAGCGCGCCGCCCACGAGGAGGACCGTGCCGAGAATGAGCACCTGCTGATGCTCCGCCAGTGACAGGTCGCCGAGGAGCCAACGCACGACATGGTGCCAGTCCTCGAGCGTGTACAGGATCCCGCTAGCCAAGGCGTGGACGGTCGCACCTACGGCGATGCCGGCGAGCAGCACGCTCACGGCGGGTCGACGCGCGCCGCGGCGCGCGAACGAAAACACCACGGCGGCCACGCCGACAGCGCCGAGAAACGCGAGCACGCCACGCGCCAGCGCGGGGGGCACTGCGCTGTCGGCAAACAAGAGCGCGGCGAGCGTCACACCGAACAACGCGCCCGGCCCAACGCCCAGCAGATACGGCTCCGCGAGGTCATTGCGAAGCAGCGCCTGGAACAGCACGCCAGAGATCGAGAGCGCCGCGCCGACCAGCAGTGCGAGCAGCACGCGCGGTACACGCACGATGTGCACGATGTCCGCAGCCGTCGAGTCGACGTCGGCGCCCGTGAGGGCGCGCCAGACATCCCCGGGACCGACCTCGCTGGGCCCCAGAAACAGCCCGATGCCCGCGGCTCCGAGCGCGAACAGAGCGGCGAGGGTGAACCGATTCGTCCGCGTCACTTGGCTGCCCCTAGAACCGCAGGGGGCACGTGACCGCGCAGCACCGCGTGCAGGCGCGCGAGTGCGCCCAGGATGCGCGGTCCGCCGCGCATCAGATCGTCGGCATAGGCGGGCGCCAGCCGCCCGTCGCGCAGCGCAGGCACGCGCTTCCAGCGCTCGGCGAGCCGCTCGGGCAAGGGCTGCTCAGGTCGGAGGATCCACGCGGGCGCGCGAGCCAGCACGAGCTCCTCGGAGAACGTGCCCGAGGCATCCGTGCCCAAGTCGCACGCGATGTTGCGGTAACCGCAGATACGCAACAGGTCGTCGAGGAGACTCCCCGGGCCGAGCGCGTACAGCGGATCCCACTGACCAACGACGAGCACGCCAAGCGCGTCCGGCGGCGCGTCTGCGACGATCGCCGCCACGACGGCGTCGCGCTCGGCGCGGAACGCTGCGGCTTGATCCTCGCCGCCGACCGCCGCGGCAAGCACCTCCATGGAGTACACGAGATGATCCAGCGAGCGACTCGTCTCCAGCATCAAGACCGCCGGGACGCGCGAGCGTATGAGGGCCAGGTCCCGCCGGTGCAGGCGCCGATCAATGACCACGAGATCCGGCGCCGCGGCAAGCAGGCCCTCGGCATCGAACGGCTGCACGGTGACTCGGCGCAGCGCGTTCACGCTCTCGGGCGTGTCGCACCACGGCGAGACCGCGACGAGCCGGTCCACGGCTCCCAGGTAGGCGATCATTTCCGTCACGCCGGGCAAGGTGCTCGCGATCCTCTGAGGGGATCTCGGCACCTCGAGGATGACGCCGTCGCCGTAGTCCACGCGCAGCGTGCTGGCCCCGTCCTCAGCCGGCAGTACACGGGCGAAGGCTCCGTCCGGCGCGCTGGCCACGCGATCCAAGCACGCCGGATACAAGCGCCCTTCGAGCGACGACAGCCGCACCCACACGGCGCCGAGGAACACGAGCAGCAGCCCGGCCGTGAGGATCAGAGTGGTGCGGCCCACGCGACTCATGCGGAGATCTCCGCCGCAGGCAGCACCAGCGGCCCTCCGTGACTAGGATGCGGCACGACCTGCACGGGGGTTTCGAACGCCGCGCTGAGGCCCTCGGCTGTGAGGACCTGCGCTGGGGATCCGTCGGCCACGATCTCTCCGCGCACGAGCAACACGATGCGGTCTGCGAACGCGGCCGCGAGATTGAGGTCGTGCAGGACGGCTAGCACAGAACAGCCGCGTACACGCGCTTCCTGCCGGAACAGCGCCAGCATGCGCTGACGTTGACCGAGATCGAGATGGGCTGTCGGCTCGTCGAGCAGGCATACGTCCGCCCGCTGCGCGAGGCAGCGCGCGATGGCAACGCGTTGACGCTCGCCGCTGCTGAGTGCCGGCACCGGGCGCTCAGCCAACTCCAACAGTCCCGTGCGCCGCAGCGCGTCCTCGATCGCCGCGGCGTCCTGGGCGTCTGGCGCGCGAAACACGCCCCGCCACGGATGCCGACCCAACAACACCGTGTCGCGCACCGTGAAGGGAAACACGGCGGCCTCCTCAGAAGGTACGGCCGCGATGCGCCTCGCCGCGCCTCGCCGCGACACCGCCGCCAGAGACTCACCGTCCAGCCGCACGGAGCCCGCCGTCGGCACGAGCCAGCCGCCGGCGAGACGCAGGAGCGTCGTCTTGCCCGCGCCATTGGGACCGACAACGGCGGTGAATACGCCGGGCGTCAGCGCGAGCGTCACACGCCGCAGGACATACGCAGTCCCGTAGGCATGGTCGACGTCTTCAAGCTCGAGGAGCGGCATGGCGCGAGGGTACCCGCCCGCCGTCCCGCGGGGGTCAGCCGATCCACCCGGGCAGTCGCTGGCGCAGGCGCGCGTCGAGCCCGTAGATCCGGCCAGCAGCGGTCAGGGAGAGCGCGAACAGGATCATCACCAGGTACCAGTTGGTGCCCTGGGTGACCGTCAGGAATGGCAGCGCCTTGGCCAGCCCGAAGACGAGCATGAGCAGGGCGCCCAGGAACGCCATCAGTCGCGTGGCGAGGCCGAGCACCAGACTGATGCCGACCAGCGCCTCGAAGAACATGATGATCGCCGCGAACACATAGGGCGCCTTGCCAGGCCGAACGGTGGCCTCGAGCGCGTCTGAGAACCAACGCAGTTCCCAGCCGAAGATGTGCGGCGGCTTCTCGATCGCGGCATCCACGCGCACGATGAGGTCAAGCTCCGCGAACGTCACGATGCGATCGTTCAGCGACAACTCACTCTCAATGACGCGACCATCCGGCAGCGTCTCCTCAAGCGGAGCGATCAGCTTGTGGTGCGCCACCGCGAGAAACACGAGGCCCGCAAACAGGCGCAGCGCGACGATCCCGAGCTTCGGCGCCCACAGCCCACCCCCCGAGGATTCGGACGCCCGGGCCGGGCTCTTGCGGGCAGCGGCCTTGCGAGTGGGCTGTTTGCGCGCGGCCATCAGTTGCCGAAGGGCGCCTCGCCGGCCTGCCGCTCTGGCGGACGAACGTTCGGCCCCCCGTACTGCTTCGACTCGAGAATGCCGCCAGCATCGAAGTGCAGCATCAGTGGCCGGCTCTTGCCGAGGGGATCCTCGACCCAGTACCCGGCGCTCATGAGGGAACCATCGGGCCTGCGTCGCACGTTGCGGGCGAAAGGGAACTCGGAGAGCACCCACTCACCATCCACGCCGGGGTTCAGCGCTTGCATGGCGGCGTAGGAGACGTGGTCCTCCGTGGGTCCGGCGAAGCTGCCGCAACCCGCGAGCACGAAAGACGCAACGAGTAAGACGAGGGCGGGTCGCACGCGGGCATCCTACGGGCGGACGGCTGGGGGCCGAAGGGTTCACAGCCTGTACCATCGCGCCATGCCTGCCGACGCGCCGGGCGGCGCAGGAGCGTCGCCCATCACCTTCCGGGGCCTCAAGCTCTTCCCGTTCCAGCAGCGGGCGATCGAAGCCATCTTCGGCGGGCGCAGCGTGGTGGTGGCCGCCCCCACGGGGGCCGGCAAGACCCTGGTCGCCGACTACGCCATCGAGCAGGCGCTCTCCCAGGATCGCCGCGTCGTCTACACCTCCCCGATCAAGGCGCTGTCGAACCAGAAGTTCCGTGACTTCCGCGATCAGTACGGCGAGCAGCGCGTCGGGCTCATGACCGGCGACGTCACGATGCAGCCGGACGCGCCGTTGCTGATCATGACGACGGAGATCTTCCGCAACACAATCTTCGAGGATCCGAAGCGCCTAGACGGCTTCGACTTCGTGATCTTCGATGAGGTGCACTTCCTGGACGACCGCGAGCGCGGCACGGTTTGGGAAGAGGCGATCATCTACGCCCCCCGCCACATCCGTATCGTGGGCCTCTCGGCCACAGTCCCGAACGTGCACGAGTTCTCCGCCTGGATCGAGGAAGTGCGAGAGCTCCCCGTCGACGTGATCGTCGAAGAGGAGCGGCCGGTCCCGCTGGTGCACAAGATCTGGATCCCGGGCCGCGGTCCGCGCTCGCTGCCCGAGGTCAAGTCGCACTTCATCGAGATGACACAGGCCGATCGTCGCAACTCAGCGCGCGGCGGGGGCCGCGGTGGGCGCGGGCCACGCAAGCCCAACCGCAAGGCGCAGGAGCGCGTCATGCGCAGCGCCGGCGGCGACTGCATTGACTACCTCATCGAGCGTGACTTGCTGCCGGCCATCTACTTCTGCTTCAGTCGTCGCGACTGTGAGGCGCTCGCGCGAGATCACGCGATGCGCGATCTCCTGAAGCCTGACGAACGCCGCAAGATGCTCGAACTCTTCGACGATCTCGCGACGCGCTACGACGTGGTCGACGCCGAGGGCATCGTCACGCTGCGCTCGCTGGCCGGCCGCGGCGTGCTGTACCACCACGCGGGAATGCTCCCGATCGACAAGGAGATCGTCGAGCGGCTGTTCAGCACAGGCCTGGTGCGCCTGCTGTTCGCCACGGAGACCTTTGCGCTGGGCGTCAACATGCCGGCCCGCACCGTCTGCTTCCACGCGCTCAGCAAGTTCAACGGCATCTCGTTCGGGCCCCTCATGGGCCGGGAGTACTGGCAGATGGCGGGCCGCGCCGGACGCCAGGGCCTCGATGACCGTGGCTGGGTTTACGCCCTGCTGGATGACACGAGCATCACCTACGACAGCATCGAGTACTTCCACAGTGGCAAGAGCGAGCCGGTCCGCAGCCGGTTCAATCTCAACTACTCGGCCATCCTGAATCTGTTCCGGCGCGTCGGAGACGAGGTCCCTGACGCCTGGGAGCACTCCTTCGCCTACTTCACGGGGGAGCGCGAAGACAAGACTCGTCATCGCGGCAAGGAGCGCGACAAGCAGCGCGGCAAGAACAAGCGCCCGGGCCGATCCGAGCGCATCGGCAACCGCGGCGGCCATGCGATTCGCTCGCGGATGAAGATGCTGCGCGAGCACGACTACATCCACGGCGACGAGCTCACGCGCAAGGGGCTTCTCTGCGCCCACATCAACGGCTACGAGGTTCCGGTAACCGAGGCCTACGAGGGTGGCTGGCTGTTTCGTTGCGACCCGGTCGAGGCCGCGATGCTCTTCGCAAGCATCGTGTACGAGGCGCGCCCCTCGGATGTCTGCCCGCGCCCGAAGCGCCTACTCAAGGGCATCCGCGTGCCCTTTGAACAACACATGAAGGCCTGGGCGCAGCGCGAGCGCGACCTCGGCTTGCGGCAGCTGACCCGCCCGCCCGAGTTCAGCGTGGCCGGACTCGTCGAGCGCTGGGCCGAGGGGGCGACGATCGAGTCGATTCTCGAGCAGACGTCCTTGGCCCCCGGCGACATCGTGCGCCTCCTGCGCATGACCATCCAACTGCTACGGCAGACGCACCACGCCCTGGCCTCGGGGGACCCGTGCATCCCGGTGCTGCGCGAGGCCCAGGCCAGGATCGACCGGGACGTCGTAGACGCGCGCAGGCAGTTGGAGCTCGGCTAAGCCTCGGGCGGCTTGGGCGGTAGCATGGGGGGATGCCCTCCCAACCCGGCCCCAGCGACACCCACGACCGTCCCCCGCCGGCAAAGCCTGTCAAGCAAGCCAGGCCCGTCAAGCCCGTCAAGCCCGTCAGGCCGACGCGCGCGGCGAAGCCGGCCCCGGCCGCTAAGGCAGTCCGTCCCGCCGCAGCTGCGAAGCCTGCCCAGGCAGCGGCCCGCCAGCCCGCGGCGCCGGACCCGTTGGTCGGACGCACCATCGGTCGCTGCCGGGTTGAGGCGCTCATTGGGCTCGGGCGCACGGCGCGAGTCTACCGCGCGCACTTCGAGGCTCTCGGAACCGTCGTCGCCCTCAAGGTGCTGCGCAACGACATCGCCCAGAACCCCGTGCTCGTGGAACGCTTCCAGTCCGAGGCGCGCGCCATCGCGCGCGTGGACAACGAGAACGTCCTCAAGATCTACGACGTCGGCATCACCGACGAGGGCCAGCACTACATGGTCGTGGAGCTGCTGGAGGGCGAGGAGGTCCTGGAGCTGATTCAGCGCGAGGAACGCGTCGAGCCCATGGACGCCCTGCGCATCGTGCGGCAGGCGGCCAACGGCCTGGCCGCGGCGCATGCGCTCGGCCTGGTCCACCGCGACGTGAAGCCCCAGAACCTGTTCCTCCTTGAAGACGGCACCGTCAAGGTCGTGGACTTCGGTCTCGCCGCCGGCATCGACGACGGCACCGAGCGCGTGGGCACGCCGCACTACATGGCTCCGGAAGTGTGTGAGCGTGGCGCCGCCGCGACCGCGAGCGACGTGTATGGGCTTGGCATCGTCCTCTACCACCTGTTGGTGGGCCAGCCGCCGCACGTGGGCAACGACATTCAGGGGATCCTCAAGGCGCACATCGCGGGTGAGCCGCTGCGCCCTGGGCGTGAAGTGCCCGGACTCGCCAAGGATGTCGCCGAACTCGTCCGGACCCTGACGAAGCGCGATCCGCTGCTGCGGCCCACGGCGCTCGCCATCATCGACCAGTTGGACGTGATCGGCGGCAAGGAGCTGAAGCAGAAGGAGTCGTTGGACCGGCATCGGCGGCGGGGTCGGGCGCGCGCGGCCGTGGCTCGGCGCGACCGCGCCGAGGCCAAGCGCAGCACACCGATGATCGCGCTGGCCGTCGGCGGGGTCGTCGCCCTCGTGGCCGTCATCGCCATGCTCAGCTCCTCGGATGAAGACCCGGCGCCGACGCCGACGGTTTCGATTCCGCTCGACCCCGTGAAGGCCGAGGAAGAGCGCACGGGCATCAAGCGCGGCGTCATTCCGATTGAGAGCGAGGCGGCGCGGATCGAACGTGAGGCCAAGCTCGCCGCCGCGCAGGCCGCCAAAGAAGCCGACGAGGCGTTCCAACGTGCGGAGGAGTGGGCCCGCGCCAATTGGCACACGCCGGCCGATACGGAAGCCGTCATCGCGAAGTACCGCTACGTGAAAGACCGCTTCAAGGACACGAAGGCGGGCGAGGCCGCCAAGGAGCGCATCAGCCTCATCAAGGACAGGAAGGACCACCCGCATCCCGATCGGGAATGGACAGGCGCGGAGGCCCTCGAGGCTGCCAAGGGGGCCTGGGAGCACGCGCGCCCGTTGGTCCTCGAGAAGATCGCCGCATTCGACTACGAAGCCGCGCGCGGGCTGGTGCCCGCCGCCGTCTCGGATGAAAGCGGCACGTTCGCGCGTGAGCTCGACTTCTGGCGCGAGTTCACGGGCAACCTGGTCGACCTGCGCGCGGCCGGGACCAAGGCGATCGCGCAGGCCAAGGCGGACGACCGGCCGGATCTGAAGACCCCGGATGGCGAGGGCCGCGTTGAGCGGATCGGAGCCGAGGCCATCGAGGTCAGGGTCGGAACCAAGACCGTCTCGGTGCCGTGGGCGAAGGTCGGCGCGGGCCCGATCGCGAGCATGTTGCTCGACATGTTCACCGGCGACGCGGACCGGCTCATCCTGCTGATGGCCTTTACGTACGCCCACGCCCTGGACTCGTTCTGGGACGTGCAACTCGACCTCGGCGGTACCGCCGGCATGCGCAACCACGCGCGCATGATGCAGGAGTACGAGAAGCGCTATCGCGAACGCGCGCGCTAGGCGCGCCATCCGGTCAAGGCCGGTAGCCCACCACGGCCGTCAGTAGGGCGATGACGTAGGCCGGCAGAAAGACCACATAGAGTCGGGTGTGGATGCGGATCCGCAGCGCCCCGGTGATGGCCGTGAGCAGCAGGAGCGCCGTCGAGAACAGGGCGACCGCGCGATGCACGCTGACGAGCCAGGGGATGCGCTGCGGCACGCGCCACCCGAGGAATTCAGCGCCCACGAGCACCACCGCGATGCCGCCGAGGCTGAGCCCGGTGCCCACCAAGGCCCAGCGCTTGTGCAAGGCGACGGTTCGCCGGTGCCGGAACGCTTGGAGAAAGCAAAGCAGGCCGCCGCCCATGACCGTGAGGTATCCGAAGTAGAGAATGGCGGGCGGCATGGGTGCGGATGCTACCCGTGGGGCGGGTGAACCGCGGGGCCGGCCGGTCCCTTTCCGAGCGACCCGCCCGGGTGACCGACTCGGATCGCTCTCGTGGCCGCCCCGGGCGGGGCCAAACGGGTACACCGCCGGTCGTACTTGACCCTCCGGCCCGCAGACGTACCTTCTGCATCCTCAAGCGGCCGTAGCTCAGTGGTAGAGCTCCACGTTGCCAACGTGGTTGTCGTCGGTTCAAATCCGATCGGCCGCTCCACTTCCCAACACCCCGGCGGGTTGCCCGCCGGGGTGTTGTTCTTTCCTGAGGTCCCATGCCCACCAAGCGCGCCCCCCGCCCCGCCGACGCCCTACCCGCCGTCCACGTCCGCGATAGCGGCATCCACGGCCGCGGCCTGTTCGCCGGACAGGACATCCCGAAGAACGCGCTAATCCTGCGGATCGAGGGCCGCGCCACCCAGCGCAACGGGACCTACGTCATCTGGTCCGAGTCCGAGCGGGGCGAGCCTGAGGGGTTCTTGATCACCAACGACGCGCGGTTCGTGAACCACGCGACGCGGCCCAACGCTGCGTTCTACGACCACGACCTCTGGTCCCTGCGGGCCATCCGCAAGGGCGAGGAAATCACGCACCACTACGGGGCCGACTGGGACGCCCGCGCCTGATCCAGCGCCGGCGGGCGGGCGCGGCCCGCTGTGGCATACTGCTCCGGGGTTGGCTGGGCTTGAGGATCTGTATGCGCCGTATCACCCTCGCCCTGCTCGTGCTGACGACCCTGCTGCCCGCCGCGTGCGGCGGAGGCGGTGGCGGTGGCGCGCCGCCGGCCCCGACCGTAGTGAACCTCGGCCTCGTCCCGGCCGACGTCGCGACGCCGGCGACCGTCGCCGTGACCAACCCGCTGCCGACCGAAGCGGAGGTCACTGACCTCAGCGCGCCGGGTCCGTTCGTGATCAACGCCGGCCAGCTGCCGACCACCGTAGCCGCCGGCGCAACGATTCAGGTCGGGGTGACGTTCACGCCAGCGGGAACCGGGCCCTATGACGAGAACCTCGCGGTCCAGGCCACGGGCGCGTTCGGCATCCAGGTCCTCTCGTATCGCATGCTGGCCGAGGCGGAGGTGCCGTCGCTGGGCCTCCTGACGGCGAACGTTGCCTTCGGCGATCTGCTCCCGGGGGACAGCGCCGAGCGCACGATCACTCTGGGCAACACCAGCACGGTCACGACGCTCTCGCTGTTCGGCGCCACCGTGCCCGATGCCGCGTTCGCGTTCACCGACGCCTTCCCCATCGCCATGGCCCCGGGTACCACGCGCGACCTGACGTTGCGCTACGCCCCGGCCGGCCCTGGGGCCCACGACACGAACGTGAGTGTCCTCACCGAGGTCGGCGGACGACCCGTGGGCGTAACGGCCACGACGGGGGGGCAAATCGTCGTCGACCTTGGCACGCAGACGTTCGGCCCCGACGGCAACACGCCGGAGATGAACTTCGACGTCCCGGCCGACGCGATCTCCGCAACGGTCGAGGCGCTCACGGACCAGGGCACCGTGACTGGTCTGCGACTGCTGGAGGGACCCGGACCGCGCGAGTACGAGAACGAGACGCTCACGGGGCCCTACTTCTGGCGGACGAACAGCGGCGTACACATCTCCCAGATCCCCAACACGGATCGGCCCGAGGTGCAACTGGTGCCGGGCGGCGGGACGTACCGCCTCAAGCTGTGGCGCGTGCAGGGCTCCGATCCGACGGCGGAGGTGAGGGTACTGATCGAACGCCGCCCTGCGGCGGGCACGGCGGCGATCGGCACGCTCGACCTCAACGTGTTTCTCGCCGCTGCCATCGCGCCGACGGCGGCGACGGCGGCCAGCGACACCACGCTGCAGACCGTCCTGACCACGGTGGACAACATCCTGGCCCCCCAGGGCATCCGCCTGGGTGATGTGGACTACTACGACGTCACCGACCCGACCTACGACGACGTGACGAGCGCCGAGTTCGGTCCGCTGCTCGCGCTCAGCTCGGCAGCCTCCGAAACTCGCCTCAACCTCTTCTTCGTCCGCACGGCCATCGGCGGCGGCATCCTCGGTGTGGCGGCGACCCTGGGCGGTCCCGCGCGCAACGGCACGCAACTCTCGGGCGTGATGAGCCTCTACAGCACGGGCAATCCGGCCTTCATCGGCCTCGTCGCGGCGCACGAGATCGGGCACTTCATCGGACTCGCGCACACGGTGGAGCAGGCGGGCTCCCACGACGATGTCCTCGACACCGCCGAGTGCCCGGCCACAGGCTCGAACGCGGCCTGCCCCGTCGCGGGCGGTGGCTACCTCATGCACTGGCAGGCGGTGGGCGGCACGACCATTACTGACGGCCAGGGCCTCGTGATTCGCGGCCACGTGCTCGTCGGTCCGCGCCTTGCACCGCCGCCCACGGTCCTGCAAACCAAGCCCGCGGCCCCGTGGATCGAAGTCGATCCGACGGTGCCGCAGGACTGGTGCGGCACCTGCCGGTGCCAGCACAAGTCCGGGCGGTAGGGCAGCGCTCCTCGCAACGCCCGCCGGAGGCCGACACGCTACACGCGGTACGCCGCCTCGGTGGGGTGCAGCGGACGGTTCAGCCAGAGCGGGCGGCGTAGGCCGTCCACCGGCCCCGGTCGCGCCAACGCCCGCCAATGCGCGTAGACCTCAGCCGAGCGCTCGGTGTCGACGAACACGTCGCCGTAGCAATCCTTCGCGTGCCCGCGCTCCACGCGCACGACCTGGTGCCAGCAGTGCATGCCGCTCACAGGGTCCGGCTGCACGGGGAACGTGAGATTCTGATTCACGCCGATCTCGTTCCACCAGACGCGCTCGCTGTCAGAATCGGAGCTGCGGTGCGCCGACACGCCCTGCTTCTGGCGGAAAAGGAACGTACGCCCCTCGCGCACGACATCCACGAGGCTCGACGCCTGCCGCTGCCCCCCCACCACGGGATGCATGCGCCAGCGCCCGACGTGGTGCGAGCACGCAACGACCCCGGGATGGATGCCCTCAGTGACCCACGCGCGCGGAATGAACCACCCGATGGGCGTGGTCACGCGCACAAGATCGCCGTCCTCGATGCCGAGGCGCGTCGCGTCTTGCGGGTGGATCCAGAGCGGGTTGGTGTGGGAGATCTCCTGCAGCCACTTGGAGTTGCCCGACCGCGTGTGGATCAGCGTCGGCAGCCGGAAGGTCGGCAACAGGGCCATCTCCCCGTTCGCTTCGTCGAGGTTGCTCCAGTGCACTTGGGAACGGATGTATCCCGGCACAGCCTCCTCAGGATGGCCCCACGCGGCCAGCGTCGGCGAGTAGAACTCCAGCTTGCCGCTGGGCGTCTTGAACCCGTCCTGCTCGTAGCGCCGCTGGCCCTTGTAGGGCACCTCGAACGCGCCATAGCGGCGCATGTACTCAAGCGGCGTGATGCCGAGTGCCTTCGACGCCTGGGGCAAGCCCGGCACGCCGTTCTCGAAGATGTCACCGAAGTACTCGTCGCTGCTGATCGGCGTGCCCGGCTTCTTCTTCGACTCGTACCAACGCCGGATCCCGCGCGAGTCGTCAGGATCGATACGCCACGTCAGCGCGGTCCAGAACTCGGACTCCTCCCAGACTTCGCCGGGATTCGCGTCGCGCGTGAGTTCGACGGGCTGCCCCTCGCGGCGCTTGAACTCGCGCAACACGGGCTGCCGGAACCCGATCCAGGTGCCGGCATGCGTTTCCTGGCTCATCACATCGTGGCGCTCGGGGCCAAGGCCCATCGGCAACACGTAGTCGGCCCACTGCGCCGTCTCGGACCAGATGGGCGTCAGCGCGACGTGGCAACCGACGCGCGCCTCATCTTCGAGCATTTCGATCCACGCACAGCCGTCGGGATTGGTCCAGACGGGGTTGTAGACACGCGTGAAGTACACGTCGATTTTGCGATCCTGCTCGCGCAACAAGTGCGGAAGCAGGAAGCTCATCTCGTAGTGCGCGAGCGGCCACTCGAGCGGCCAGATCAGTTCGTTCCAGCGCGCGATCGGCGGTGGATTGGTGCTGGGCTTCGCGGCGAACTTGTCCCAGGAGTTGGGATTCACTCCGCCGGGCCGTCCGAAACTGCCGGTGAGCACGTGCAGCAGCATGAGCGCGCGCATGGTCTGCCAGCCACCGAGATTGCCACTCGCGGTGCTGCGCCAGAGGTGACTGGCGAAGCGCCCCTCGGCCATCGCGATCTCGTCCGCAAGCACCGCGACGTAAGCGGGCGCGATGCGGCACTCCTTAGCAATGAACTCGGGCGTGTACGAGGCGTACATCTCAGTCAGCAATTCGAGGAAGCGCTCGAACGTGCCGGGCCCGTCCGGATCCACGACCGCCAGATGTTCGGCCCAGTTGGTCCAGCGCTCGACGTACTCGCGATCGATTCGATCACTGCGCAGGAGTTCGTACGCGATACCCAACAGCAACGCCCCTTCGCTACCGGGCCAAGGCGAGATCCAGTGCGTCGCGCGTGAGGCGGTATTGCTGAGTCGCGTGTCGAGGACGGCCATGCGCGCGCCGCGCTCCCGCGCTTCGACGATGCGCTGCGCATGGGGATTGAAGTAGTGCCCCGTCTCGAGATGCGCCGAGATCAGCAGGATGAACTTCGTCTCGGAGTAGTCGGGGGAGGGGCGGTCGGCGCCGCACCACATCGCCATGCCCGTGCGGGCGGAGGCGCTGCAAACGTTGGTGTGGCTGTTGTGGCCGTCGATACCCCACGCTGAGAGCATGCGCGGGATGAAGTGGTCCTCGCCGGGTCGGCCAACGTGATACATGACCTCGTCGTGCCGGTCCTCATCGAGCGCGCGCTGCACCCGACTGCCGATGTCGGCCAGCGCCTCATCCCACGAGACCGGCTCGAACTGGCCGCTCCCGCGCGGACCGACGCGCTTGAGCGGTGTCAGGATGCGCTCGGTGTCGCGTACCTGATTGATCGTGGCGGGCCCTTTGGCGCACGTGCGGCCGCGGCTGCCGGGGTGCATGGGGTTGCCCTCGAACCGGCGGATCTCAGCGGAGGCCTTGTCCACGTAGGCTAGCAGGCCGCACGCCGACTCGCAGTTGAAGCAGATCGTCGGCACGAGCCGGTAGTTGCGCGTCACGCGCTCGGGCCACGCCGTGGCATCGAACTCGGTCCAGTCATCCCAACGGGCGGGCGGCGGGACGACGCTCAGCTCCCAGGGCGAGGCGCGCAGCGGGGGGTGGCCTTCCTTCGTCACATCGTCCTCAGCTGATCGGCACGGCCTGGCCGGCGCGCACGAAGAGATCCTCCTCCGAGCACAGGCCCACGAGGGCCAGTACCGCGGCGATCGTCCAGAGGGGACCAGGCCCGCCCGCCACGAGCAGGATCGCAGGGACCAAGACGCCGCCGAGCAGGCCGACGAGCAGGTGACGGCGGGCGTAGGGCCCCTTCGAGAGCACGGCGAGTGCGCGGGCGAACTCGGTCTCGCGGCCCTTGGGCCAGTACGCACGCTCCTTCAGCCACGTGAAGAGCAGGTGTGTCGCCAAGAACGCGAGGAGCCAGGTCCCGAGCGTGGCCTGCGCGGCGGCTCCCAGGTCGAGCCAAGGCGCCATGATCAGCATGGCCGCGGTCCCGGCGACGATGGCCTGGGCGAATAGATGGCCGGGCAGCAGTTCCCACATCCACAGCGGGCGGCCGCGCGCCTGGCGGAACAGCCACGCCGTGTACATCGCCGCGAGCGCCGCACCGAGACCAGTGAGCACCGCGAGCAGCGAACGCAGCCCGGAGCCTGGCAGCCAGTCGTAGGCGCACATGACCAGCCAGGCGAGGAGCAAGCCCCCGTACGCGGTCAGGATCACCCCACCCTTCACGAGCCAGGAATCCCAGTTGGGCCGCGTCAGCATCAGGAGGAAGCGCTCGGGTCGCTTGAGGTCGGCAACCAGCAGCACCATGGTGGCGAAGAGGAAGAGGAGCGCCACCCCGGCCGCCCAGGCCGCAGCCATCGGGGTCAGGCCGCCCACGGTGTCCCAACTGCGAAAGAGGATCGCCGACGCGAGGAACACGCCCGAGGCCAGCGACTTGGTGAAGAGGTAGGCCGAGACCTTCCAGCCCCACAGGGGCCGGCGCGGCACGTCGTAGGTCGTGCGGGCCTCGGCGCGCTGTTGGACCGACTCCCAGAGCTGGGTGTCGATCTGCGGACTGGGCTGCACGTTGGACCAGATGTAGCCGCCGGAGACGCCCGTCCGGCTGGGGTCGATGCCCGCGGGATCCACCTCCCGGTAGAACACGTTGGGGCCCGTCCCGGCCTCAGGCTTGCGGACGACGAGGTCGCCGCTGGCGCGCAACTTCGACACCCGACTGTTCGGATCGTGAAAGTCGCCAGGGATGATGGCCTCCGTGGGGCACACCACCGCACACGCCGGCGCGAGGCCGACCTCGACCCGGTGGGCGCAAAAGTGGCACTTCTGCGCGGTTCCCGAGTCCTCATTGATGTAGAGGGCGTCGTAGGGGCAGGCCTGCATGCAGCTCTTGCACCCGATGCAGGCCGTCCCGTCGACATCGACGATGCCGTCGGCGCGCTTGACCAGCGCGTTCACCGGACAAATCGTCACACAGGGCGCGGCGCTGCACTGATTGCAGCGCAGGACGGCGAACGACCGCCGGACCTGAGGGAAGCTGCCCTTCTCCGTGTACTTGACCCAGGTGCGGAAACTTCCGACGGGTACTTCGTTCTCGCTCTTACACGCGACCGTGCACGCGTGGCAGCCGATGCAGCGCGAGTGGTCGATCACGAAACCGAGTTGCACGGGAGCCCTCCGGACGGGGATGGTAGCCCGCGCCAGTCCGCATCTTCCATCCGGCGCGTCCGCGCGCCAGAAGGCCATTTCTGGCAGTGCCCGGCGGTAGGCCGGGGAGGTAGGACACCGCACCCCTGGGTGGACGGTCTACCCCCCTCGTGCCATGATCCCCGGCCACGCACGCAGCGGAGCAGACATGAGCATTCCCGTGCACGACGTACTGATCGTGGGAGGCGGAGGCGCCGGCCTCCGCGCCGCCATCGCGATCGCCCAAGCCTCGCCGGATCAAAGCGTGGCCGTGGTGTCCAAGGTCTACCCGATGCGGAGCCATACGGTCTCCGCTGAGGGCGGGGCCGCTGGCGTCATCAAGAGCGACGACAGCAAAGAGCACCACTGCAACGACACGATCGGCGGCGGCGACTGGCTCGCCGACCAAGACGCGGTTGAGATGTTCGTGGAAGAGGCTCCCAAGGAGCTCATCCAGCTCGAGCATTGGGGCTGCCCCTGGAACCGCGAGCCCGACGGCTCCGTCGCGGTGCGCCCGTTCGGCGGCATGAAGATCAAGCGCACGTGGTTCGCGTCCGACAAGACGGGCTTCCACATGCTGCACACGCTCTTCCAGACGTCGCAGCAGTTCGACCCGGTGACGCGCTACGACGAGCACTTCGCCTTCGACCTGCTCGTCCATGATGGCCGCTGCCAGGGCGTGGCCACCATCGACCAGCGCTCCGGCGAGATGCGCATCATCGGCGCGCGCGCCGTGATCTTGTGCACCGGTGGCGGCGGGCGCATCTTCCCCTTCACGACGAACGCCGCCATCAAGAGCGGCGACGGCATGGCGCTGGCCTATCGCGCTGGCGTCGCGCTGAAAGACATGGAGTTCGTCCAGTACCACCCGACGGGCCTGCCGGGCACGGGCATCCTCATCACCGAGGCAGCGCGCGGCGAGGGCGGCATCCTCCTGAACCGGCATGGTCGCCGGTATCTGCAGGACCACGACCTGGGCACGCCGCTGGACGTTTCGGATCCCCGCCACCCGCAGCTCAAGAGCATGGAACTCGGGCCCCGGGATCGCCTCTCGCAGGCGTTTTACTGGGAGCGCGAGGCGGGCAATGTGTTCGAGGACGAAATGGGCAGTTACGTCCATCTCGACGTTCGCCACCTGGGCGAAGAGAAGATCAATAAGCGCATCCCGTTCGTGCGGGACACCGCCAAGAACTACGTCGGCGTCGACTGCGCGTTTGAGCCGATCCCCGTGCGTCCGGTCGTGCACTACATGATGGGCGGTGTCGACACCGACATCAACGCCGCGACGTCTCTGCCGGGGCTCTACGCGGCCGGTGAGTGCGCGTGCGTGAGCATCAACGGCGCGAACCGACTCGGCTCGAACTCGCTGACGGAGCTCCTGGTCTTCGGCAAGCGCGCCGGCCTCGAGGCTTCGCGCTTCGCCCGGGAGAACCCCCAGATCGCAATCGAAGCCATCGCGGCCCGCGCCAACGACGAGGCCGCACGCCTCAAGTCACTCCACACCCAGGGCAAGGCCGGCGAGGAGTCGATCGCGCCTCTACGCCGCGAGCTCACGAGTGCGATGGAAGAGGGCGCGGGCATCTACCGCACCCAAGCCAAGATGGACGCGCTCTGCGAGCGCATCCGCGAGCTCAAGGCGCGCGTGAAGAACCTGCGCGTCACGGACACCAGCCGCACGTTCAACACCCAGCTCGTGAACGCGCTGGAACTCGACTTCATGATCGACGCAGCCGAGGCCCTCGCCTTCAGCGCGGCCGCCCGCAAGGAATCCCGCGGCGCGCACCAGCGCTTGGACTTCCGCGCGCGCGACGACGACAACTACCTCGCGCACTCGATCGCCCACCGCACCGACGGTGACCCGAAGATCTCGTACAAGGACGTCACCATCACCCGGTGGCCGCCGAAGGAGCGCGTCTATGGCAAGTAGTGCGACCGCCCTGGCCGCGAAGACCATCACGCTCGAGGTCTTCCGCTACCTTCCGGACACCGAATCCGAGCCGCGCTACGACACCTTTGAGGTGCCGTACAAGCCGGACTGGGTCGTCCTGGATGCGATCAACTGGATCAAGGACGAGGTGGACGGCTCGCTGTCGTACCGCTGGTCCTGCCGCATGGGCGTCTGTGGATCGTGCGGGATGATGGTGAACGGCGAGCCCAAGCTCACGTGCGCCGCCTTCCTGCGGGACTACTACCCCAACAAGATTCGCGTCGAGCCCCTCGCGCACTTCCCTGTCACCCGCGACCTCGTCATCAACATGGATGACTTCATGGGCAAGATGGAGAAGCTCAAGACGTGGATGGTTCCTAAGGAGCCGCGCACGATCGAGCAAGGCGAGTACCGCCAAAGCCCGCGCCAGCTGGCTGAGTACAAGCAGTACACGATGTGCATCAACTGCATGATCTGCTACTCGGCGTGCCCGGTGTACGGCCTCGACTCGAGCTTCATCGGCCCGGCCGCGTTGGCCCTCGGTCGGCGCTACAGCCTCGACTCGCGTGATGGCGGGGCCGACGAGCGCGCCGAGATCATCCAGAGCGATCAGGGCGTCTGGAAGTGCACGTTCGTTGGCGAGTGCTCGCGCGTCTGCCCGAAGAACGTGGATCCCGCCGGCGCGATCCAAGAGGGCAAGATCGAGGGCACCGTCGACATGATGAAGTCGCTGCTGATGCCCTGGGGGAGGAAGTAGCCGTGAGCAAGGACTACATCCGGCCCATGGACAAGAAGTGGTGGACCACCCGTCCGGGCTGGTCCGGCTTCATGTGGCGCGAGTGGACGGCGCTCCCGATCGCCATCTATTGCGGCGTGCTGCTGGTGATGGCGGCGAAGCTCGACAGCCCTGAGTCGTTCGCCGGCTTCTTCGCCTGGCTGAAGACGCCGACGAGCATCCTGATCCACGCGGTCGTGTTGATCTTCGCGGTCTGGCACACCGTCACCTGGTTCGCGGCTGCGCCCAAGGCGCTGCGCGTGTTCCGCGGCGAGAGCCAGGTCGCCCCGGGGCTGATCGCCGGCGGCCACTTCGCCGCGTGGGTCGTCGTCTCAGCCGCGTTTACGTGGCTCGTGGTGGGGTGGTAGTGCCATGGCAAAGTCCAAAGAACCGATCGCCTGGTCGCTCTTCGCAGGTGGCGGCATGGTCGCCGCGATGCTGCTCCCGGCCATGATCCTCCTCACGGGCGTGCTCGTCCCCATGGGCGCCGTCAGCGAAGAGATGCTCTACACGAAGGCATCGAGCCTGGTCGGCAAGCTCGTGCTGTTCGTGTTGATCTTCTTGCCGCTGTTCCACGCCGCGCACCGCTTGAAGCACACGCTGCACGACATGGGCATTCACCTGGGTGCCCTCGGCGCCCCGATCTTCTACGGCGGCTCCTTCGCGGCCGCCGGGCTCGCCGCGTTCTTCCTGTTTCTCTAACGCACTTGCGCCCAGCGGTGGCCGTCGGCGCTCACGAGCACAGGACTCACGCCACCGGGATAGCGACCGGGATCCGCGAACGCCGCGTCGGCTGCTGGCGGTGAGGCCGTTCCTTCGTACGCGCCTGCCTCCGGTCCCGGCGTCCAGATGACGCCTTCTTGGTCCACGTAGAACGTGCGCCGACCGGTCGCGCCCAACGTCTCGGGCCAGGCCAGCGCCCACCACGCCCGCTCCGCCCCGTCGGGATCCACGTCGCTACCGTCTTGGCGCGCCGTGGCCGTCCCGCCGACGCCGGGCAGATAGAGTTGGAACCGGTAGCCCTCCAGGACCAGGACGTCGGCGCCTTGCTTGGGCGCGAAGGAGTTGGGTAGTCGCGGCGGATCCGGGCGCGTACTCATCCGACCCGGCGCCGAGCGGGTGAGATCGGCTAGCGTTCCATACTCGCCCATCCCGTCGCGGTCGCTGTCCAGCGCGCCGCTCGCTTGCAGGTGAGCCTGCGCCCGAATCAGGCTGCGCAGCACCTCCAAGGCGGTCGCTTCGTTCTTCGCGATCGCATGGTCGAGGTCATCCGTCGTGCGCAGTTCGCGCCATCCGGCGGCAAGCAGCACTGAGACGGCGCCCGGCTGCGTCCAGGGCCGCAGCACCAGCTGGCGCACCACGCGGTTCGACGCGCCTGGATCCACAACGGTCAACCGCGCTTCAGCTGGCGGCGACGCGTCGCCGCTCCCGACCCAAGAGGCTCCGGTCGCAAGCTCGCGCCAGACAAGCGTGTACGGCAGCAGATCCGCCCGAACGGAACCCGCCGCATCGCGGGCAAACGGATTGCCCGGATACGCCTGCATCCAGCGGGGCCGCTCAAGCAGCAGTACGAGGCGCCCCGCCTTGCGCGCCCCCGCACGGACCTCGTCGGAATCTGGCTGCCAGACGTGACCACCGACGCGCAGCGTGCCGTCGGGCAACTCCAGCGAGACGTGCTGGCCGATCGCCTCCACGAACACCTCGCGCAAACCTAGGGCGGGAATCGAGACCGACGCCACGTAGCGGCGCATGGCGCCCGGGTGGTTGCTCCCACCCGTCAGTGTCGCCGTGCCGGGAATCTCGAAGCGCGGGAACCCCATGCCGCCGGGCAGGACGAGCGGCGCTCGGCTCCCCGTGCTGAAGCCCGCGACCACGCTCACACCGCCCAAGGCCGTCGGCTCACCGAGGTGGAGCGGGATCTCCGCGCCCTTGCCCGCCGTCTGGGGCACGGTGAGCGAGCCGCCCCTCCGCTCCCCCGCGGCCGTGATCTCGTAGCGGATCTGGCCACCTCCAATCGAGAACCCGAGTCCGAGCCCGTTGATGAAATCGGAACCGACGAACGGGGGCTCGCCAAAGTTCGTCACGAACGCCCGGTCACCCTCGGTGCCCTTGCGGAAGGTGAAGCGGTGCAGCGCGCGCGGCAGCACAGTCTCGACGCCTTCACCGGCCCCACCCTTTTCGGCCTGCTTCAACATGAGATGCAATCGACCCAGCTCGTCGGCGACGAGGAACGTCTTGCCGTGCTGAATGCCGACCCACTGGCCATCCGGGACGGCGGCGAGGCGGGCCTGGGTGTCGGGCTCAGCGAGGAAAGCCACGTTGGCCGCACGCTCCTCTGCGACGCTCCCGGCGACGACCTTCGCCTCTTGCGGCGATTCATCGCGGCGGGGCGTCGAGAACAGCGCCCAGAGCGCAACGCCTGCCAACACCGTGGCGGCCGCGATGAGCGCGGGACGCCATCCGAAGCGCGACGCGCGCGTGATCGACGCCTCCGCTTCGGCGAGGTCGATGGCGTCGGCGGCTAGATCGGAGCAGGCGAACACATCCATCTCGCCCTCGCGCAGCACAGTTGCGATCTCCGCGTGCAGCCGTTCGTCTACACCCGCGCCCCTACAGTCGTCGCATTCGCGCTTGCTCATCGTATGTCTCCTAGGCGCGCCCGCAGGAGGGACAGCGCCTTCTTCATCCGCCGCGCGACCGTGCCGGTTCCCGTCCCGAGAACCGTGGCAATCTCGCGATACGCGAGGCCGCAAACGAAGTGCAGCAGCAGCGGCTCTCGCAAGCGCCCGGGCAGGCCCACCATGGCGACACGGATCACGTGGGCGCGCTCAAGCTCGACGGCGACGTCCACGGGGCCGGGCCCACGGGCGGCCAAGTCCGCGAGGGCAGAATCCCGCGTGGGCCGCGGTCGACCGCCGCGCCGGGCGATGCAACGCTGCAAGATGCGGTACGCCCAGTGGGGATACGCCTGGGGATCTCGCAGCCGCGCCAGACCACTGGCGATCCGCGTGAGGGCATCGGCGGTCACGACCTCGGCGGCATGCGTGTCCCCCACCCGCGCCCGGGCGAGCGCGTGCAGAAAGCTCGCGGTCTCGCGCAGGAGAGACTCCAGCGCGGGGCGGTCGCCTCCGCGGGCGGCGCGCGCAAGGGCAATGAGTTGGTGGGCCATCGCCCCTAAGGATCCCTGCCGACCCTGCGGCGTTCCGCAGTTCTTCGGAATTTGAGGGCCAACGCGAGGCCCGATCGCCCCTCGGCCTCCGCACGGCTCTCGCCTACGTGCAGACGCAGTTCTTCCCAGCGGCCTTGGCGCGGTAGAGGGCGGCGTCGGCGTGCTCGAGGAGCGGCATCGGGTCCTCGCCGTCGCCCGGGAAGCAGCCCACGCCGATGCTGATGGTGGGCCGGAGCGGGATGCCGTCCTTCTCGAACCCGGCGCCCTCGACGGCCGCGCGAATGCCCTCGGCGACCCGACAGGCTTCTTCCTTCCCGACTCCGGGGAGGAAGGCGCTGAACTCATCGCCGCCGAACCGACACGCATGGCCGCCGGCGGTCATGTGCTCGGCGATCACGCGCCCGGTGGCGCCGATGACGTAGGCACCAAACTTGTGGCCGTGGGTGTCGTTGATCTGCTTCACACCGTCCATGTCCATCATCAACATGGCCACGGACTCGCCCTCGCTCGCGCCAACCTTCAGCGCGTAGTCAAAGGCATCGTCGAACCGCCGCTTGGACTCAAGTCCGGTGAGGGGATCGGTCCCGACGAGCTGCGCGATCTCCTGCAGGAAGTCCACGTCCATGGCGTCGGAGAGGGAGAACCGCACGACCGTCTCGCCAAGTAGGATCTTGTCGCCGTCGTGCAGTAAGCGCGCCTGCTCAAGTGACTGGCCGCCGATCCGCGTGCCGTTGGTCGAGCCGACGTCTTCGATGATGTATTCGCCCGGCCCACGCGGCGCGATGCGCACGTGGTCCCAGGAGACAGAGAGATCCTGCAGTACGAGCGTGCTTTCGTGACTGCGGCCGATGGTGCAGATCTCTTGGACCTGCGCCTGCACGCCCAGGTCCTGCCCCCCGCGGATGACCGTCAACCACGCGCGCAGCGGCCCGCCGTCGCCGCCGGCCGCGGCAGGGGTCACGCGGATGGTGCGGGCGTAGCGGCGAGAGGGCTGGGGGTCGGACATGGGCTCACCGATTGCCGCGCGAAGGACACCATGGGATGGTAACCGCTCACCCCCTTCTGCGACGGGGGTGGAGCGACGCGCGCCGCGATTCTGCGTCCGAGTGCCGGATCAGGGCTCATCCGCTAGCGATCGGGTTCGTGGGGCGAGGCCCTGGCGCGGCCGTCGAGGGCGACTCGTGGTCATTTCACTCGAGCGGCAAGTCCAGGGCCCGCAGCCACGAAGCCGTACGTGCTCAACAGGACAGGTGAACGCATACATGGGATGCTACGCACCCACGAGTAGGGGGTCAACGTGAACGGCGAAGCGGGCCAATCCCCCCGGCGAGAGCCGACGCGCGCGGCGGGCCGACCGCTCCCCCAAGATCCCACAGCGCTGGGCGTCGGCGCGGAGATCGACGATTTTCTGATCTTGGATGAGCTGGGCGAGGGCGCCTTCGCGAAGGTCTACCTCGCGAACCAGACGTCGCTGCGCCGGACCGTGGCGCTGAAGGTGTTCACCGACCCCAGCCGCGAGGCACGGACCCTCGCGCGGGTCGACCACCCCAACATCGTGCGCGTGCACGACCAGCGCCGAGCGGCCGCCGCGGGCCTTGAGCTCCTCTACATGGAGTACGTGCCCGGCGGCACGCTCGAGGCGGTCGTCACCCGCGTGGCGAGCACACCGCCCGCCACCCGGACGGGCGCGCTCGTGCTCGAGGTGATCGATGCGGCCTTGGCCCGCCGCGACGACCGGCCGCCGCTGGACTCGATGCTGCGCGCCCGCCTGGCTCGCTCCACCTGGCCGGAGGCCGTGTGCGTCTTGGGCGCCCATATGGCGGTCGCGCTGGACTTCGCCCACAGCCGCGGCGTGCTCCACCGCGACATGAAGCCCGCCAATGTGCTGCTCGACGAGACCGGGCGCGCGAAACTCGCTGACTTCAACATCAGCGCCGCCAGCGACGAGGACCCCGACGAAGACGACGAAGCGGTCGGCGGGACGCTGCCGTACATGGCCCCCGAGCAGGTGCGCGCGATCTCGCCCTGGCACGAGGGCGGCGCCGCCGACCTAGATGCCCGCACCGACATATTCGGACTGGGCGTCGTGCTGTGGGAGTTGCTCACGGGAGCGCTCCCCTTCCCGGAGCCGCCTGAAGGCACAGGCATGCAGGCCGTGATCGAGCATCTCGTGGCAACACGCAGCGCGGGCGTGGATGAACGCACGATCGCCGCGGCCGCCGAGCACGCCCCGCCGATGGTGGTGCAGGCGCTCAGCGCTTGCCTCGCACCCGACCCCGCCGCTCGGCCGCAATCGGGCGCCGAGATTCGCCGCCTGCTTGAGTGGTGCCTCGATCCGCGCCTGCACGAGCTGTTCGCGCCGCGCGCCGGGGGCTGGTTCTGCTACCGCTCGTGGCTGTGCCGCATCCCGATCGCGGGGCTCGTCGGCCTCGGGCTGGTGCCCAATGCCCTGCT
>JAQBWE010000256.1 GCA_027625315.1 Planctomycetota bacterium | reverse complement strand
ACCAGCGGCCGCCACTCCCCGAGCAACGGATGGCCCTCGCCCAGGTGCGCCACGACCAGCGAGTCTATCATCGCCACCGCGAGCCGCGCGCGCTTGACATTATCAATGGCGCTCAACACGGAATTCCTGCACGACAATATCCGCGTGCCGGCCGCGGCCGTGTGAGGCCCTATCTGCGCCCCGGAGTTCCTGCACGACAATATCCGGGTCACAGCCTGACGTGGCGGTTTGCGGCCAACATCGCGCGGGCCGACGCAGAGTGTATAGTTTTCACTATGCCTGCGACTTTGACGGCGTCGGACCTGCTCGGGCGCGATCACGCGCTTGCCGAGGCGGTTGGGCGCGTCGTGGCGACCTACGCGCCGACGCACGTGTACCTGTTCGGCTCGCATGCGCGAGGCGACGCCGGGCCGGATAGTGACTACGACCTGATGGTGGTCGTCGACGACACCGTGCCGGATGAGCGAGTGGCACCGGGACTTGCCTACGAGGCGCTGTGGGGGCTGGGGACCCCCGCCGACGTCGTCATCTGGCGTAAGTCGGCGTTCGACGCGCGGCGGACCCTTCGTGCCTCACTGCCGGGAACCGTGCTGCGCGAGGGCGTGTTGCTGTATGACCGCTGACGAGGCACGCGCTCTCGACACGCGGGCGTGCCTGGCGCGGGCAAGGGAGGACCTGCGCGCAGCCGATGTGGACCTTGCGGCGTCGCCATCCTTGCTTGCCGACGCCGCGTTTCACGCCCAGCAGGCATCCGAAAAGGCGATGAAGGGCCTGCTGGCGTGGCATGACGAACCGTTTCGGAAGACCCACGACCTTGCGGTGATCGGCCTTCAGTGCGTTGCGATCGACGCTGGCCTCGAGGTGCAGGTGCGGGCAGCCGCACCGCTGACCCAGTATGCCTGGAAGTTTCGCTATCCGGGCGACGACGCGGAGCCGACCCGCCAGGAGGCCGACCACGCGCTGAACGTCGCGCGGTCGCTGGTTGCCGGCGTGGCGGCAGCACTCCGCGCGCGCGGGCTGGAGACCTGAGTCTGGAGTTTTTGACACTCGGGTCTGGCCCAACGGGGCTGACTTTGACCGCGAATACCTGCACGACAACGTGCACGTAACCGCCTGAGGTCCATCCTCAGTCAAGTGAGGAGCTTGAGTGATGAGTGAGGAGAAAGTGATGGGTGAGGAGTGAGTTCGAACCAGCTCAACCGCCGAATCGACGACGTCTCCACTAAATGCTGGGAACTCCAATCAGCGCACGACTTTTCAGGACCCTCCCCAAGGTCGGGCCAGGTGATTCCGATGGCGGGGTCGTCCCACCGAACTGTGCGCTCGAGATCCGGACGGTACGGCGCCGTGACCTTGTAGAGTACGCCGGCCGGCCCGCGCACGATGAGAAACCCGTGGGCGAAGCACGCCGAAAGTCCAGCTTACGTCGTCAACCTGCTAGGGGAGCTTACCGTGAGGCGTAAATGATTCTGCTGGTGCTGTTTGCATCCCGGAGCCGCTGAGCGGATCGAGCGGCCGCGCTCTACCTCGTAATCGCCCAGACCGTTGCAAGCGAGCCGAGCAGCTGAGCAAATACGGTGATCGAGCTCAGCACATTGTTGTTTGTCGCCGTCGTGTCTTTCATCGGCACAACAACAATGCTTCCCGCACGCGGTGTAGGATCGGATGTGAACAGCCAAAGCCGCCGACGCCGGCTCTCGACCTTGCCGTTGGGCTGCGCCACGTATGCCCGCCGCGCATTTGCCTTGCTCGTGGGTCCGCCACCAGCGCCAATGTAGAAGCCGAGTTTTTTGCCGCGGGCCAATGCAGTGGCGGTCGGTGAGTTGACCTCGCCACGGATCTCCACCGTCTGCTGGAGCGGTGGCACATACAGCGAGTCGCCGGCCTGCAACGCAAGGTTGTCCTGCGCGCGCGCGTCGCGAAGCGCGGTGGCCATATCCACGCCAATCCTGACCCTCGCGGAGGAATCGCTGGCCACCCGCGCGACCCCGCGCAACGAATCGCCGCCCGACGCATACGACGCGGCCACGCGCAACCGGGTGAAGTGCGCCGCATCGGCATTCGCCTCGTGAGTAAGCCCACCGGCCCGCGCGACCAGCTCTGCCAGCGTCTCGGATTTGGACTTGAGCGTGTACCGCCCGGGGTACTTTACCTCACCGGTCACGGCCACCACTCGCGGCTGTTCCCAGTCGACGCGACGGAAAAACAACACGTTGTCGTAGGGCCTGAGCGGCACGTCCGGAGCAGTCCGCGCGGCCGCACCTGCAGACGCCGCCGCATCGAAGAGAAAACTCGCATCGAGCGGGACCCGCTCGGTCGTGGCCAGCTGGCTCTCGGCACGTGGTTCGGGAACTCGTGCGATTTCGGCGAACTCCACCGAAGCTCCCTCGGTAAGGCCGCCGGCCTGCAGCAGCAGGTCGCGAATGGTCATCCCCTCGCGCCAGGCGTACCGCCCACCGCGCTGCACCGTGCCGGCAATCGCCACGTACTGCGCCGGCCGAAAGTCGGTGCGGCTGAAGACGGTGATCTCGTCGTCTTCCTGCAGTGGCAGGTCGGTGAGCACGGCTCCGGTTGTGTCCCGAGCCGTGGCTCGCAGCTGCACGCGCGTCGAGTCGGCGCGAAGCCGCGCGACTTGCACCTCGCCCAGGTAGGCGTCGCCCTTGAGGCCGCCCGCGCGCCGCAGCGCTTCGCTGAGCGTGAGGCCCGGCGTGAGCCCCTGCGTGCCGGGCTGCCACACATGGCCCCTGACCACGACGCGGTTGCGGACGCGGTCGGGAATGCGGTGCACCCGCACCAGGTCGCCGGCCTCGAGGGGCAGCGCGGGCAGCGCGGCGCCGGGGTCGAGCGAGAGGTCCACCACCGTGCGGTCGCGGCCACCCACGGTGCGCTGCGCCGCGGGCACCACGCGCTCAACAGCGAGCCTCCGGGCAAACGCCGTCGCGTTGAACCCACCGGCAGCACTCACCAGCTCGGCGAGCGTCTCGCCGGCCTTGAGCTCGTAGGTGGCCGGCCGCACCACCTCGCCGTCAATCCGCACGTGTGCGCCATGCACCGGCACGAACACCACATCGCCGCTCTGCAGCCGCACGTCGCGCGAGGCATCGCCGCGAAGCAGGTAGTCGTACAGATCGAGTGAGGCCTCGGGCTGGCCATTGCGACGGACGTCCACACGTCGCAGCGAGCCGCGCTCGGTGGGGCCGCCGGCAGCGTAGAGCGCGGTGAGCACCGTGCCGGCGCTCGAGACGCGATACGCCCCGGGCCTGGCCACGTCGCCCACCACAAAGACCTGTACCGACCGGAGCCGCGACACGATCACCGAAAAGTGCGTCGTCGCGCCCTGGCGCTTCACACCGCTGTACGCGCGGCCAAGCCGCGCGTACAGAAGGTCCTCAACCTGGGCGAGCGAGAGGTTGGCCACGGGCAGCTGCCCCACCTGCGGGATCACCACGAACCCTTCGCGCGTCACGTTCAGCATGTGCGCCAGTTCCACGTCGCCGGTGAGGATCAGCACCAGCTGGTCGCCGGGGCCGAGCCGGTAGTTCGGGTCCACGGGGCCGTCGAGGTTGGGCAGGAACTGGCTGGTGGACGAGCGGAAGAGGTCGAGGCCAAAGATCCGGGCGCTTGATGCGCTGAGGCTCGCGTCTCCCGAGTCGGGCACTTCCGGCGCCGGGCGCCGGGCTGCCGGCGGCTGCCCGGCAAGGCCCGCCGCGCCCATCAGGCCCGTGACGTCAGTCGAGTCGGCGATCCCGAGTGCCTGCACGGCGGCAAACACGTCCGCGCCCGGCGCCGCACCCGCGCCCCTGGCTCCGGGCATGTACGCGTCGAGCAGCGACGGATCGTACCCCTCGGCGCTGAGCCGGTCGCGAATCTGCTGCGCCGTCATTCCGCTGGCGCCAATCCGCTGCGCCACCTGCGCCGCGAGGTCGGAGCGCTGGTTCAGCAGGGTCTGGGCCTGGGCGGGTGTCACCTGCGCGGCAGCGCGACTTGCGGCGCCAACAACGGCAACTGCGGCCACGAGGGCGACGAATAACGGACGATGCATCTTCACGTGAGTCTGGGGTAGGCGAAACATAAGGAAGTTTACGATGCCCCGCCGCCGCGTGTAAGCGACGGCTCGGTTCTGGGGCAGCCACTGCCCTTGAGCATTCCGGGTCAACGGGCCGCAGAACGGCGCTGGTCTTCGGCCGCAAGACGTGGGCGCGCAGGGACTCGAACCCCGGACCTCTGCTGTGTGAAAGCAGCGCTCTAACCAGCTGAGCTACG
>JAQBWE010000255.1 GCA_027625315.1 Planctomycetota bacterium | reverse complement strand
GCCCTGATCCTGCCTCAGGTCGCGTCCCTGCCGGTTGGATCGGTATCGTCCCTTCGAATAGGGGTGAGCTGTTACGCTCGGTCATAAGCGTTCACAGGTCCTGCTGAGCACGTGCGGCTTCGCGGCTGCGGGCCCTGATCCCGCGTTCCCACGCAGGATCGCGGCAAGCGTCGATCCCAGCCCGCCGTGGCCTGCGTGAACAGGACTAGGGGCCTTACGGCTCCTGCACGTCCGGGACGAGTTCCCGCGGGCAGTCGGGCAGGCTGTCCACCAGCCAGCGCCCGTAGTTCTTGGTCACGATTCTCGGATCCAAGATCGTCACCACGCCGCGGTCGGTCGCACGGCGGATCAGGCGACCGAACCCCTGCTTGAGTCGCAAGGCGGTCATCGGCAGCGACAGGTCGCGGAACGACTGCCCGCCGCGCGCCTCGAGCACCTCGCGCCGGGCCACCTGCAGGGGGTGCGTGGGCACTTCGAACGGCAGCCGCGTGATGATCACGTGCCGCAGGGCGTCGCCCGGCACGTCCACGCCCTGCCAGAACGACGCGACGCCAAACAACACCGCGTCGCCCTCGCGGAAGGCGTCGAGCAGCGCGGGGCGCTCGAGCGCCTCGCCTTGGACGAGCACGCGCCAGCCCTCATCCTCGAAGTTCGCGCGGAGCGTGTCGGCGCAACGGCGCATCGACTGCAGCGAGGTGAACAGTACGAACGCGCCCCCCCGCGTGCGGTGCACAGCTTCTGCGACGGCCTCCGGGAGTTCGGCTTCGAAGGCCGAGGGCTCGCGCGCGGGATCCGGGAGGTCGTGCCGCAGCACCAACCGCGCTTGGCGCGTGAAGTCAAACGGACTGCCGATCGCGGCCTCCGTGCCCCCCACGACCCCCAGGCGCTGACGGACGAACGCAAAGGACGGTGGCCGACCCGTCGCGAGTGTCGCGCTGGTCAGGACCACCGCATGGTGGGCGTCGAACAGCACCTCCTGGAGCGCAGCCCCCACATCGACCGGCGCGCTGTACAGCGCCAAGGAGCCGTGGGAGCTGAGTTCGCCCCACCGCACGTGACCCGGCAACTCGTTGCGGGTCAGGGCGCCGAGCCCGTCGGCCAGCGCACGGAGGCCGCGGGCGCGCGCCCCGATCTCGAGCGCGGATTCGCGCTCGCCGCCCTCGTGCACCTCCGCCAGCAACCGACTCGCGAGCGTGGCGAGCCGCGGCGAGAACTCGTCGGCCAGATGCGTGCCATGGGGAATCGACGCGGCGCGCGCATCGCTGCCGGCGAAACCGCCCAGGACGCCGCGCGTCTGCTCAAAGAACGTGTGGGCTTGGGCGCGCACACTCTGCACGGCGGCGCGGAGCGAGTCGCTACCCCTTCCGGCGAGCAGGCCTTTGCCGCGCCGCTCGCTCCAGAGCCGCCCCAACTGCTGCATCACGCCTCGCGCTGATACGCGCACGCCAAGATGCTCAGCGGCCGTGTCTTCCAGATCGTGCGCTTCGTCCACGATGATGGCATCGAGCGTCGGCAAGAAGCCAGCGCCCGTACGCCGCATCGCGAGGTCGGCCATCAGCAGGTGGTGATTGAGGATCAGCACGCGCGCATCGTGTGCACGCTGTCGGCTGCGTTGGTAGTGACAGGCTTGGTAGTGCGCGCACTGACGGCCCAGGCAGTTGCCCTGCTCGGCGTTGACCTGCTCCCAGACCGCGCCCGAGGGCTGGAACGGCAGATCCTGTCGGCTGCCCTCCTTCGTGTCGTGCGCCCACGTGCGGATGGCCTCCAGCTGCGCGCGCTCCTCATCCTCGAACATGACGCCCTGGCCACCGATGGCGCGGTACATGCGCCGCAGGCAGAGGTAGTTCCCGCGGCCCTTGACCAAGGCGTAGTCCACATCGAACGGCAGGGCGGAAGTCAGCAGTGGGAGGTCGCGGCGGACAAGCTGCTCCTGCAGCGCGATGGTGCTCGTGGCGATCGCAACGCGGCGGCCCGTCCGGGCGGCCCAGGCGAGGGCCGGCACCAGGTAGGCGAAAGATTTGCCTACGCCCGTCCCGGCCTCGAGCAGCGCGGCCCCCCCGGCGGCCAGGGTCCGGGCCACGTGGCCCGCCATTTCCAGCTGCTGCGGGCGCTCCTCGTAGCCCCCAGCCCCTGATTCGTGGGCCGCAGCCACAGGCCCGGCCCGCCCCAGCAGCCCGATCACGGCCTCAGGCGAGGCGTCGGGGGGGTCTAGGCAGGGCTCGACTTCGGACACGCGCGGCCCGTTGTACCCGCCTCGCCCCCCGCGACGGCCCGCTCGCCAGGCCCAGTTCCGCGGGCCCATAAAGGTTGCCCAGCCGCATCCTTGTCCGCAGACACGGCCAAGGGCTATCTTGGGGGGTCCGGCCCGGGAGGCCGACGGAGGACCGACGACCGATGCTGCGAACGCTGCCGATCTGCGCCCTTTCCATGCTGGCCGTCGTGGTCGCTACCCTGCCCGCCTGCCAGTCGCGGTCGACTGAGGTGTCCAGCCGCTCTGTCGTGCGACCTGAGGACAACATCGCCGACCGCATCGATCGCGGCGACTGGATGGTCAACCAGGGCGCCACGGTCTACAAGGTCATGGCGCAGGCCCAGGCCAACCGGCCGCCCGAGCACATCGGCTTCGTCGAGAAGCGGCAGTACCGCCAGCGCCGCGGTGGCCCCGAGTTCAACATCCACATCGTCACGACGAACGACCGCAAGGAGCAGGTCGGCCACATCGATCAGCTGGGCCGCGCCTACAAGTACGAGCCGCAGCGCAATGGGACCTTCCAACAGGTCGAGGTGCCCTCGAACTCGCTCGAGTTCAACGTGCAGGCCATCCTGGGCTCGGCCCAGCATGTGACGCTCAAGAAGACCAGCGAGCGCCGGCTGGCGTTCGAGGCTCTGGATGCTGACGGCGACGGCGTGCTGCAACTCGCGGAGACGCAGTCGTTCGGCGGTCGGGTCACGAGCGCGGATGTGAACCGCGACGGCGTCGTCGACTTCGAGGAGTTCGACGCGCTCGACGTGCTGTAGTCGCTCGTGCCGCGCAGCCGGCCAGCCCGCTCGGCGAACGCCTAGGTGGACGCGACGTCGTCCAGCGGCGCGGGAGCAGCCGCGGGGGCCGCGTGCTCGGTGCGCTGCGCATCGGCCCAGAGCAACTCGAGGTCGTAGTGCGCCCGCGTCTCGGGTTCGAAGACGTGCAGCACGACGTCGACCAAGTCGACACAGACCCAGCTGCCGGCGTCGAGTCCCGCCCGCGAGAGCGGCAGGACGCCCGCTTCGCGCTTAAGCTGGGTGATGACGTGCTCAGCGATCGCGCGGTTCTGGCGCGGGCTGCGCCCCGTGCAGATCACCAAGTGGTCCATGTAGTCCACGAGGCCGTCGACATCGAGCGAAACGACGTCCTCAGCCTTGAGTTCGTGGCAGAGGGCCACCACCCGCCCGAGGAGGGCGTCGCCGTCAATACTGCGGTTGTCGGGGGCCGTCCGGGAGCCCATAGGGTCACCTTTCCATCTCGCCTCAAGAGCGGGCGCGGATCGCGCAGGGTACGCGGTCAGCGCGGGGCGTCGAGGACTTCACCCAGCAGGATCGGGAGCCAGCGGTCCGGCAACACCGCCTCGAAGCGCCCGATCGCCGCCCGGGCCGCCTCCCTGGCGGCTGGGTCACGGCCTGCCGCCGCGGTCGCCTCGACGGCCGCCATCCCCAAGACGAGGGCGTCGCCGATGGATTCATCCCGCTCAGGATCCAGCAGCACGTGAGCCAGCATGGCCGCGCGCGTGCGCTGCACGGCGCTCACGAGCTCTCGGATCTCGTCCAGGGTCTCTGAGTCACCGGCCCGCAGGGCCCGCGCGGCGACATCGGGCGCCAGTACCGCCGTGCGCACGAGATGGCTGCGGCCGAGATCCGCGAGCGTCTCCTCGGCGAGCACCGCGGTGACGAGGTGGCGCAACGCGATAAGTCGCCAGTTGCCAAGCTCGGCGTCGAGCCGGCCCTCAAGATCCGGTTGCGCGAGAGGCAGGCCCGAGATGAGGAGGGCACGGCGGTGATGGAGCGCGGCGGACTGCGGGTGGCGTGCGAGTGCTGCGCGCAGCAGCGCGTCGGCCTCACGCCACCAAGCGAAACGTTCCTCGACGTCGATGGCCACGGGGAGCATCTCGTCGGTGAACAAGTTGGCCAGGAAGATCGTCGCCGCCTCGTTGGCAGGATCAAGCTCAAGGATGGCCTGGTAGAGCGCCGCCGCGTCCTCGATGCGTCCGCGTCGGCGCAGGGACTCGCCGCG
>JAQBWE010000011.1 GCA_027625315.1 Planctomycetota bacterium | reverse complement strand
ACCTCGTCCTCAACGGGCACAGAGCCCGCTTGCGGCGAGAACTGCTCGTCCGGCCTCCGGCTCGGGTCGGTCTCACCGACCCCGCGACGGAGAGTCTTCAGACAGAGCCTGCAGCGAAGATCGCGCGCAGGTCAGGACAGGCTTGAAGGCAGGCTCGACGAAGACGGCTCGGCCGCTGATCGCGCCGTGACCGACGCCTGAGAGGCTGGTTGGATGCGTCGCCCTTCGAACCAACAGCCGTCGTCTGCGATCCGCAGCCCCGGCCGTGGGCGGATGCGGCTCGGCCTAGGGCTGGTGTTGTTGGTCGCCCTCAGCGCCCGCTCGGTCCACGCGGAGGCCGCGCCGCCGATGACGGGCCTTGAGGCTGGCGCCTGGGGACGCGCGCTACTCGTCGTGCACGCCCGGGTCATGAAGGTGACGGACATCCGCGGCGCGGGCGGTGCGTTTGGGCGCCAGCTCGTCCAGTGCGCGGCGCGCGAGGTGCTCAAGGGGAGCCTGGGCGGGGAAGAGACGCTCATGGTCATGGTCGTAGGGCAGCGTCCCACGCTCGACCCGGCACGGCCGTCGGTTCCGTACTTCCGGGAGGGCCTGGAGTCCGAACACATCCTCTTCCTTGGACGGGACGCCGACGGCCAGGCGTACAGACTCGAGTCACTACTCGACACAGATGGCGCGGCCGGCCGCGAGCGCCTGCTGTACGCACAAGCGTTGGCGGGCTGGTCACGCATGACCGATGCGGATGCGAAGGCGGAGCGCGTCGTGAAGGATCTCGTGCGCATGCTCAGCGCTGGACCCTGGACCCGAGCACAGGCGGCGCGCGAGATCGCCTGGCTGGCGGAAAGCCGGCCGCAGGCGTTTGACAAGCACGCGGAACTGGCGCTGCGCCGTGCCGCGCCCCTCGCGACCGGCTCGGATCAGCGCTACTTCACGCGCAAGGCTCTGGACTGTCTGGCCGCGCGCTCCGACCGGCCGTCGGGCGGGCATGGTGAGTCCGATCCCTTTCGCCGCGCGTACCTCGAGGCGGAGGACCCCGAGGCCCGCGGGGCCTTGCTTCGTCGCCTCCTAGAAGGCGGTGACGTCCTCGTGGACAAGCACGCGTGGTGGGCATGGGCGCGGGCTGAGCCGTCGCTACGCGTCTGGCTCGTCGAGGCGCTCGTCGCGGAGCGCCGAACCGGAGCCGCATCCGCGTTGGCCGACGCCTACGGGCGGGACGAGGATCCCGAAGTGCGCGAGCGAATCGTGTGGGCACTTGGGCACCTCGGTACCGACGCGCAGGTCGGGTGGTTGACGGGGCGGCTGGATAGCGAGGCCGTCCGCCGCGTGGCGCTGCTCGCGCTGGCACGCATCGGCTCGCGCGCGGCGCGGACGGCGCTCGAGGGAGCGCGCGCGGCGTCCTACGCCGACGAGGGGCTGAAGGCTTGGATCGATCATCTGCTGAGCCCGAACTTTCGGCGTTCGGCCGGCGGCTAGCTCCGCCGGCGGCCGGGGCGTGCCAGAGGCCGGGATTCCGAGGCATTTGCGCTACGATCACGCCCTCGGGAGGTCCGCGCGGTGAGACAGGCTTGCACACTCGTCGCCGTGCTGATGGTGTGTCTCAGCGCCGCCGCGGAGGAGCCTGCGGCCGGGCCGGCCGCTGGCGGCCCGCTCGAGCTAACACTCGCGCGCGCCCTGCAGATGGGGGCGGAAGCCAACCTCGGGCTCGAGGAGCGCTCCTACGACGCGCCGATCGCCTGGCAGGGTCGGATCGCGGCCGACTCCGTGTTCGACACGCTGTTGACCGCCGGTGTGGCGGCGGGCCATGCGGAGCGCCCCGTGACCAGCGTGTTCCTGGGCGCCGGCACGTTGCAGGAAGACACCGTTAGCGCGCAGGCGGGTCTGACGCGGCTGTTGCGCAGTGGCGGCTCAGTTTCGCTCCTCTACCGGGCCGATCGCCTGAACTCGAACAGTCCGTTCGCGACCGTCAATCCGGCGATCACGAATGGCTTCTCGATCGAGGCCTCGCACCCGCTGCTGCGCGGAGCGGGTGACGTCGCGCTGGCGGATGTCCGGCGCGCCCAGAACAACGTGGTTGCCGCGAAGGCCGGCTACCGCAGCGCCGTCGAAGCAACCCTGCTCTTGGTGGCCGAGGCGTATTGGGAGCTGGTCTTCGCGGACACCACGCTCGATGCGCGGCGAAAGTCCGAGCAGGTCGCGCGCGAGTTGCTGCAAGACGCCCAATCGCGGCTCAGTGCGGAGGTCGGCACGCCGCTCGACGTTGCGGAGGCGCGCGCCGGCGTGGAGCGCCGACGCAGCGAGGTGCTGCAGGCCGAGAACTTCCGTGAAACGGTGGAGGACCGCCTGCTGGCGCTCATCCTGCCGTTTGGCCGTGAGGTGCGTGCGGCGGTCCACGTCGTGCCGCTCGATGCTCCGGCCGCAGGCGCCGACAGCCTGCCTAGCCGCGCGGACGAGCGGCGCTACGTCGAGTTGGCGATGCAGGGGCGAGCGGAGCTCCTCGCGCTCAAGGCCGATCTCGCCAATGCCGGGATCGACGTGCGGGTGGCCAGTGACGCGATTCGGCCGCAGCTCGACGTGGTGGGTCGCGTTGGAACCGACGGCCTCGACACGGTCTGGGGCAGTTCATTCGAGGATCTCGTCCGGGGCCGTGCGGCCTCGGGCAGCGTGGGTCTGCAGTTCTCCATGTTCCTGGGGCAGCGCGGGGCGCGCGCCTCGTGGCTCGCGGCGGCTTGGCGCCGACGGCATGCCCTGGTTCGCGAGCGGGATCTCGAGAATTTCATCGTGGTGGACGTCCGCGCCGCGCTGCGCGATCTCGACACCGCCCGGGGACAGATTCAAGCCGGTCGCGCCGAAGTCGAAGCGGCGGAGGAAGACGTGCGCGGCGAGGGACTACGCCTCACCCACGGCAAGTCCACGCCCTTCCGGGTGCTGCAAAAGGAAGACGACCTCACGACCGCGCGGACGCGACTGGGCCGCGCCCTCGCCGACCTGAGTCTGGCGGAGGCCCGGCTTCATCGTGCCGTCGGCACGCTGGCCGAGCGCTATGGGATCGATGCCAGCCGCTGGGAAGACTGCCGCGGCTGCCGCTGAGCGCGGTCCGGCCCAAACGTCCGGGCCTGCCCAGGTCTTGCCCTCTCGCGGCCGCGATGGGCGTGGTGGAATGAGGCGCGTCCGTTGCTTCCACCTGAGGGCCTGCATGTTCCGCCGCCGATCCTGTTTCCGCTCAGCGCGCTGGTGGCTGTCCGGGCTGTTGATGCTGGCGACTCTGTGCGCCGGGTGCGGCGACGAGCCTGGACAGCGCGACGAGCCGGCCGTGCCGGTTGAGCACCCGCCGAGCGCCTCGTATCCGAGCGTTTCCTTCCCGGACAGCAAGACGAAGGCGGCGTACGCGCTCGAGCGCTTGGAGCGCGGACCTGGCGACCTGCGCGGGCTGTTGGTGCCCGAAGTGCACCGGCGCAACCTCGAACTCGCGCTGGAGGACCTGGTCTTCTTCGAGCCTGAAGCCGCGCGCCTGCTCTCGGATCCCGCGCGTATCGCCCGCATCACGGGCGACCACGCGCGCTACGGGGATGCGTGGCACAACATCCTGCGCGCGTGGATCGCGTTTCACGCGCGCCCCGCCGAAACGGTTGTGGCTTGGACCGAGCCGGTGCTTTCCGTGCCGCTTGGGGAGGAGTGGCACACCCTGCGGCTGGAGGCGACGCGGCTGCTCGGCTTGGTGGACGATCCGCGGGCGGCCGAGCTGCTGCTGAAGTTCTTCGAGCAAAGTCCCGCCGATCGAGAGATTGCTGCAGTCGCCGTGAGCGTGCTCGCGCGTAGGCCGAGCGTGCGTTCGGCCGCGCTCGACGTGGCGCTCAGCCAGGGCGCGGCGGCCCTCTGGGAGGCCGCGCCCCTGCGCATCGCGGCGGCGCTGCCTGCGCGGGAAGTGGATCCGAGCATCATCGACGCACTTGTGTGGTGGCATGCCCTGACGTCCGGCTCCGGTCCGCGCATGGACGAAACCCTGCCGCATCTACACGCTCCGCCGTGGACGCAAGGTCGGCTGGGGACAGATCCGCGCGTGCCGAGCGCCGTGTTCGGGCCCGATGGGTCCGGACGCATGCGCTACGGCTCGCTCGAAGCTACGGTGATCTACGGGAGTGGCTGGTTCGCCACGCCGCTGGCGGTCGCGCCTGAGATCCCCGTGCACACGCTCGGGCTAACCGGCAGTCTCCCGGCCGCCGAGGCGCGCTGCCTGTTGGCCAGCTTCGGCCATGCGGGCTACGCGGCCGCCGTGCGGCGCGACCTCGAGCGCGAGGGTGAGAACGACGGTCTGTACTACGCGGCGTTGCACTGCATGCTCGCGGCGGCACCAGCCAGCGAAGCGGAGAACCTGTTGGCCGTTCTGGTCGAGCTCGACGCGCCCGGCCCCTGGAGTCCCGAGCGAGTGCTCGCCTTGCAACGGCGCGTGACCGCACTGAGCACGTGTAGCGATCCGGCGGCCGGCCTGCTGCTCGAGCGCGTGCTACGCGAGGCGCGCCCGCTCGACGTCACGCGGCCCGCTGTTGAGCAGGCCTATCAAATCCTCCATGACAAGGATGCGGCGGCACTGCGCACCTTGGTCGGTCAGATGCTGGAGCAGGGCTCGCCGGAGGACGTCGGGGTTGCCCTACACCTCATCCGGAGCGTGCGCGACCCGCTGTATCTCGACCTGCTTGAGCGCTTCCACGCGGGCTCCACCGATGCGGAAGTGAACGGCATCCTGCGCCGCACGCTGATCTACATCTACTCCGCGGGCTCAGGTGTGGAGCCCAAGCGACTGGCGACGTTTGTCCCGCGCTATCTGGAGTGGCTCCACGCGGGCAGCGCGGCCGAGTTTGCCACCCTCGCCTCGGGCTTGCTCGACTTCGGCGACGCCGGCGCGCAGGCGTTCGCCGCCGGACTCCGCGGGCCTGAGCGCCAGCGCTTCCTGCTGGCCTGGCCGCGCGGTGCGGCGCTCGTGCCGGAGGAGGTTGCCCAGGCAGCCATCGACGGGATCGACCGAACCACAGAGCCTGCGGAGTTCAGCTACGTCCTGGCGCTCGCGTGGTCGACCTTCCCGACCTCGGCGGCCCCGGCCGTGGAGGCCCTCAGGCAACGACTCCCGACCGCCCGGCGAGGTCCCGTGGATGCGGCCCTTGAGCGCATCCTGCACCGCGCGCCGCGCCACGGTGATGCCTGACGCGCGGGGCCCGGCGGCGGCGAAGTGGGTCACGGCGAGACGCGGCGTTGCGGCCGGTCGGTGGGGGGCTATCCTCCGCGCGTGGCACCCGACCCCGACCTCGCAACGCAACCCTCTGCGCCTGAACGGCGTGACGGGCCGGACCGCCGGCAGCGGCCGACACCGATGGTGTCGCGCTACCTGTTTCGTGGTCGCCGACGAGGCGCGCGGCGCGACGCGGAAGCCGACTACCTCTACGTGGATCACCCGGGGAGCTGGATGCTCGCGGCGTTTGCGTGCGTTGTGGGGCTCTCTCTCTTGGACGCGTGGTACACGCTCGACCTGCTCAAGCGCGGGGCGACGGAAGCCAACCCCGTCATGAAGTTGGCGCTCCAGGTGAGCGACGAGGCGTTTGTCGTGATCAAGACCGTCGTCACGATCCTGGGCACCGGGTTTCTATGTCTGCACAAGAACTGGCCCTTGGGCCGGATCTGCCTGGTGATCGCGCTGACCGGGTACTCGGCGCTCCTGGGCTATCACATCTACGCGCAGGCAACGATCCCGTAGATCGCAGGCGGGGCGTGAGGCAGGCGGAGCGCAGTCCTAGGCGTACTCTTGGGTGCGTGCCTTCCGGGCAAGGAAGATGGCGACGCCGAGGAAGAACACGGGCACCGACAGCAGCTGGCTCGTAGACACGTAGCCATCGATGAGCATGCCGCGCGCCGCGTCGTCCCCACGCCAGATCTCGATGATCGAGCGGCCGACGGCGTAGAGCATCAGGAACAGGCCCGTAGCTTGACCGGCCTCCGGCTTGCGCCGCATGTACCACACGAGCAGCCCGAACAGCAGGAGCCCGTGCAGGCTGTGGTAGAGCTGCGTCGGATGCAGGGGTACGCCCAGCGGCTTCGCCTGCGACCCATCCACGTGCGGGAACGTCACGGCCCACGGCAGATCGGGCGCGACCTTGCCGTAGTTCTCGCCGGACAGAAACGAGGCCCAGCGCCCGACAAAGATGGCCAAGCAGCCCCCGAGGGCGAGCACGTCCATCATGGCCCAGCCCTTGAAGCGCGGCTGGCGCGGGAGGTACCAGGCGAGATACGCCAGGACGGCGAACAACCCGCCGTACCAGACGAGGCCGCCCTCCCAGAGCTTGAAGATCTTCATCTTGCCCGCGCTGAACTCGTCGTAGTGCACGACGGCGTACGCCAGACGTGCGCCGGCCAGCCCGATGAAGAGCATGGCGAAGCAGAGGTTGAAGCTATCGGGCTTCTCGACGTCGAGCGTCTTGGCGGCTCGGTGGCGTACGTAGAACGAGGCGACCAGAAACGCCAGCACGATGAACGTGCCGAACGAGTAGATCTTAAACCGGTCACTGAGGTCGAACAGGATCGGAACCACGCGGCCTCCCTTGGCGGATCAGTCTGAGGGCGAGGCGGGTCGCAGCCCGCCCGTTCCGGTGATCCAGCCTACGACTCGAGCTGGGCTTCGTACGAGCCGCGGTCCATCAGCCCCGCGGCGGGCTCGCCAGCAATCTGAACCTTGAACAACCAGCCCGCGCCGAACGGATCGGAAGCGAGGCTGCTCTGGTCGGCCGAGAGATCGCCGTTGACCTCGACGACTTCGCCGCCGATGGGCGCGTACACCTCACCGACGGCCTTCACGCTCTCGATCTCCGCGACGGCCGTACCCACCTCGATGTCGGCTCCCTTGCTGGGCAGATCGACGAAGACGAGATCGCCGAGGTGCTGCACCGCAAAGTCGGTGATGCCGACCGTGGCCACGCCGCCCTCGATGCGGATCCACTCGTGGGTCTTCGTGTACTGAACGTTGTCGGGACGGTCGGCCATGGGATTGCTCCGAAAGGGGACGCGGACGCGACTAGCGCGCTCGCTTGTAGAAGGGATGCGGCACCACGCTCATGGGTGAGGTGTGACCGCGAATTTCGACATCGAACGTGCCGCCCTGGGCGGCGGCCTCGCGAGTGACGAGCGCACGGGCGATGTTCTTGCCCACGGTCGGGCTCACGCCGCCGCTCGTGACGATGCCAACGCGCTGGCCGTCGCGCAGCACGGGGCAGCCGGTGCGCGGGACGCGCCCGCCGACCTGCGCCAGGGAGATAGCCGTCCGGGCTACGCCCGCGGCTTGGCGCGCGCGCAGCGCGGACACGCCCACCGTGGCGTCCTTGGTGAGATCGACCCCGAAGGCGAGATCGGCCTCGAGCGGATCGATCTCTGTGGTGATCTCCTGGCCGTACAGCGGCATGCCCGCCTCAAGGCGCAGCAGGTCGCGTGCGCCGAGTCCGATCGGGCGCACCTCGAGCGCCGCGCCCGACTCGAGTAGGGCGTCCCACACTGCAGGGGCGTGCTGCGGGTCGAAGAACAGCTCGAAGCCGTCCTCGCCCGTGTAGCCCGTGCGGGCGAGCAGCGCCGGGTGGCCGCACACGGGCGCGTTGGCGAAGCCGTAGTAGCGCACCGCGCTGAGATCGGTTCCGCACAGCGGCTGCAGGACGTGCTCCGAGGCGCGTCCCTGCAGCGCAATCATGGCCTGCGACTCGGAGACGTCCTCGACGGTGGCGTTGAAGCCCGCCGCTTCGCACTGCTGCTGCACCCAGGGGCCATCACCGTCGCGCCCGGTGGCGTTGATCACGATGTGGATCACTTCGTGATCGCGATAGACCAAGACGTCGTCAATGGGATAGCCATCGGCGTTCAGCAAGAAGCCGTACTTCGCGCGGCCGTGGCGCAGCTTGGCGAGGTTGCCGCTGAAGACGCGCTCGACGAGCGCCTCCCGATCCGGCCCGGAGATGACGAGGCGACCCATGTGGCAGAGGTCGAACAGGCCGCCGTGGTTTCGCACGCGGCGCGTCTCGTCGAGGATGCCCTCGTACTGGACGGGCATCTCCCAGCCGTGAAAGTCGACAAAGCGCGCGCCGGCTTCGGCGTGGGCGGCATAGAGCGGCGTCTTGCGAATCGTCACGGACCCTCCCGGGGTGTGGGCCGGAGGAAACTACCAAGGGCGGGGCGTGGACGAAGCGATGGGAGGCTACTTCCCGCCCGCTTGCTGGTAGCGGCCCCCCGTGGCGGCCGCGAGGTCCTGCATGAACTGCCGGTCGGCGCCCTTATCGCCCACCAGGACCGTGTGGATGGCGAGGCGGCGAAATCGATTGACCCGGGGCAGCTCGGCGAGGATTCGGTCGTCGCGATCGTAGCGGCCGCGGCTGGGCCGCCCATCCGAGAGCAGGACGACGGTGTCGACCTCTTCCGCCATGAGGGTCTCGAGGGGCTCGAAGAAGGCGCCCCAGCCCTTGGCCTCCTGCTGGTCGAGCCACTTGAGCGCCTGCTTCACGGTGCCGGCGGTGGCGGGCTTGAACTTGCCGAGCGCCCGCGTCAGCTTCGTGGCCGGCGGGTACTCGCTCCAGTAGCGGTAGACGAAGATGTCAAACACGGCGTCGTCGGGCAGGGTCTCGAGGGTCTTGCGCACCTCGGCCTGGAGGAGCTCGAGCTTCGTCGGGCCCTCGTTGCCTTCCTTGGCCGCGGCGTTACGCATCGAGCCGGAGAGATCGAACACAAACGCGAAGCGCCGGGAGGCGAGGGGCAGCTCGAAGAACGCCACCGTGTTCGTTCCGGGGTCCGCGCCGCGCTCGCCCGGCGCTCGAAAGTGCACGTCGCCCGCGTGGTCGGGCTCAGGCCGAGGACCTGCTTGATGCGTCCCCGCGTTCTGAGACCACCACGCGGTCCAGAGCTCAGGGTCATGCCCCAGGGCCTTGCCCGTGTACGTCTCGAGCGCGCGGCGCACGTCCTCTTGGATTCGGCCCGTCTCCGCCGGGAGTCGGGCAATGAGCAGCGGCACGATCTCGGGGGCCCACAAGCGGAGCGCACCTTGGATTGCCGCCACGCGGACGCGCCATGCTTCGTGCTCGAGCAGGCGCTCCAGCACGACTTGGCCGCGGCCGGGCCACGGCAGGACCTGCGTGCGACGGGCCAGCGACTCCGCCAGGGCCATCGGCGGCTCGACCTCCTTGTCGCCGATGATCGACTCGACGTTCTTGGCGGGCAGGGCATCGAGCTGCTGCAGCCCAAGCACCGCACCGGCGCGCGCGAGTCCGCTGCGATGCTTGAGATTGGACAGCAACGCGGGCACGGCGTCGGCGCCCTCAAGCGCGGCAGCGGCCAGCGCAAGCTCGAACGCCGCCTCGCCGTCCTTGTGAGCCATGCGCTCGCGCAAGACGCCGCCCAGATCCGGCGGCGTGCGTAGCCGCGTCGCGGCACGCGCAAGGGCCGCCAGCACGAGGCCGTCCTTCTCCTTGGCCAGCGCGATCTGCAGCGGCTCTTGAATCTCGGCGCCGCTCCCCAGGCCAAGCGCCTTGGCGACGCCCGCACGCACAAGGGGCGCGCGATCCGACAGCCCGCGGCCCGTCAGCCAGGTCTGGGTCTCCGCGGCTCGGCCGCCGCGCAGCATGGCGATCCACGCGCTGACCGCATGGTCGTGGAGGTGAATGAAGGGATCCTCAAACAGCGGGACCAGCGCCGCTGCGGCGTCCGTGCCGCCCAACTTGCCGAGGTCGCGCAGGGCGCGCTCACGCTGGTCTTGCTCGAACGGATCTCGGGCGAACTTCTCGATGCGCTCGACGCACTCCTTCACCTCAGGCTCGACGGCGGAGGCGGTCCTCGGCCCCAGGGCTAGGCAGAACGCGAGCAGGGCGAGCCAGCGGGGGGTCAGGCGCGAGCGGGGCATGGGGGAGATCCTACGCGTTCCCTCGCGGCCGGGCTGCCTCCGGTCCACCGACCCCGCCGCGCAGGGCTTTCGCGTAGGCTGGGGGCTCGACTCGACCCGGGAGGTGACCCATGCGCGGTATCCAACGTTGGCTCGGCCTGGCAGTCTGCACGGCGGCACTGGGTGCTGCCGGGTGCAGCGCGGGTCCCGTGATGTACGTGGACGAGCGCGGCAACGAGCTGGCCGTTGACGACCAGGGTCGCCCGATCATCCCGACGCGCAGCCGGCTCGCTGTGCAGCCTGCCCCGAGCGCCCCGAGCGCGTCGAGGGCCACGGCGACCGCGCCGCGGGTGAGGGCGCAGCCTGAGCGCCGCGTCGCTTCGCAGGCGACCTGGGAGACCCAAGATCGCGTCCCGGCGCCCGTAGATTCTTCCGCGACGCTGGACCTCCCGCCCACACGCGGCGCCGCCAGCGCCGGACTCACGCCGTTGGATTTGCCCCCGTCAAACCCGGCGCCCGCACGGGCGAGCTCCAGTGCTCTCTCGCCGGTCGACGCGCCGTCCGCCGGTGCGGCCGTGCCGCCGAAGGTCGAGTCGTCGTCCAAGCTCGATACGCCGCCCGCAGGGTAGGCGTGAGTCTCGTGCGTCTCGCGACGTTCGGGAGCTTGCTGCTGGCGCTGGTCGTGGCGGGCCTCGCGCCGGCGACACGCGCTGACGAAGACGAAGACGCCCCGGAGGAGGCGCGGCCGTTCGCGCGCGCGCCCGCGCCGGAAGATCGTCCCGGTCCGGATGCCGACCTCTACGCTGAGGCCGTCGCGAAGCAAGGGCGCGGAGCGTATCGCTCGGCCCGCCGACTCTTCTGGAAGCTGCTCGATCAGTATCCGGATTCGCCGTACGCCGCGGAGGCTGAGGATCGCTCAGGACCGAACGCGTTCCTGGGCATCAAGCCGATGGGCGCGACTGGACCCCAAGCGCGGCGCATCGACGTGGCGTTGATGGGGGATGGCTACCTGCTGGACAAGCAGGATCGCTACGACAAGCACTGCGAAGGCCAGCTCGAGGTGCTGCTGCGTGAGAGGCTCTACGAGGTCTACCGGCCGTACTTCAACTTCTGGCAGTTCAATCTCGCCAGCGAAGACAAGGGCGTGGACGAGCCCGAGCCGCCGCCGCCCGACGATGAGCTCGAAGAACGGCGACGCGCGCGCGGCCGCAAGCGGCCCGCGAAGCAGTACAACACCGCGCTCGATTGCAAGGCGGCGGGACCGCAGGGTCAGGTGTGGGCCAACCCGCTGCGCGTCTGGCATTACCTCGCCTATCTCGATGGTCACGACAGTCTGGCGATCGTGTTCGCACAAATGGGTCAGCTGGGCATGGGGGGGATGGGCATCGCGACCACCGGGCCTCGCGGCGTGGTCGTGCACGAGTTCGGTCACGCGTTCCTGGGACTGCTGGACGAGTACGCCGTCAATCCCGGCCCCCCGCAGGGCATGGTGGAGGGTCCCAATGCCACCACGCAGAAGGACAAGCCGCCGTGGCAGCACTTCCTCGATGCCAAGGTGCCCGGTGTGGACGTGCTGGAGGGTGGCGCGACGTTCAAGACCGGCGTGTGGCGGCCCGCGGGCAGCTGCGCCATGAACACCAGTGCTGGTGCGCCGTACTGCCCAGTCTGTCTCGAGCAAGGCGTGCTGCGGCTCTACGAGCGCGTGAGCCCCATCGACGAGGCCTGGCCGCCGGAGGCCAGCGTTTCACTTGACCCCGCGACACCCAAGACGTGGCCGACGTTCGCGGTGTTGCCGATGCAGCCCGCCGGCCACGACCTGGAGATTCGTTGGATCGTGAGTGCCGCACCGCAGATCACGACGACGCCGAGCGGCGAGGAGGAGCCCGTCGACCCCGGTCCGGGAGACGAGGATCTCGATCCGTTCGAGGCGCGGTTGCGGCGACTACGCGCCGAGAAGCGCAAGAACGACCCCGCCACGGAGCCCCCGAAGGCGCGCATTCCGATTGGCTATCGCACGGGCATGACGCTGCGGGGGCGCGGCACCGCGCACGACCCGCTGCCCGAGGGGCGGACGCTCAAGGGCAAGCGGCGCAAGGACAAGGAGCGCGGGCGCCTCTTCGAGGTCACGCTGCCCGCGGATCTACCGCCGGGACGGCATGTGTTGACCGCGGTCGTTTGGGACGCAGCCAAGCCCGCAGGCGAGCGACGTTCCTGGGTCCTGCAGGATCCGCGCGGCCTGCTCGAGGATCGCTGGACCTGGAGCCTCACGGTGTCTGAACGGGAGCCGGTTGCGGGCCGCTAGGCCGGGTTGCTCCGCGGCGCTTAGCGGCCAGCGGGCGGTAGTCCGAAGTCGGCAACTGCATCCTCTTCGACGATCTCGACCTCGATCACCTCGGCCGGCGCCTCTTCAGCGGGGGCGTCCATCGGGGAGCAGCCAACGAGCTCAATCCGGGTCGGGGGCGCGCAGTCTAGATCGCAGCTGTCGCCGCGGATCAGCTTGCACGGCTTGTAGAACTCCCACCCGCAGCAGTTGCCGTCAAGCCGACCGCAGGCGCAGTCGTTGCAGGGGTCCGACGTGCAGCCGGCGAGTGCGATGGCGCTGACGAGCAGCATGAGCAATACGGCGGTACGCATGGGGTTCTCCTGGCCTTCCAGCCTACCCCTATGCATTCGGCAGCGCCGGGTGTCAACTTGGGGGTTCATCCATCCCAACCAAATACGAACCGCTCTAGGGGGCCCGGGAGCGGCTCGGGACCTGCCTGGCCCCTGTCTTGGGCCTGTTCGCCCTCAGGCCGGTTCCATGGTGGCGGCAAGGGGGTAGCCGTGCGGGCGGGCCAGGGAGCGGACCTGCTCCACGTAGAGCTCGGCCCGCTCGAAGTTGGTGGTCGCGACCAGCGCTGCGCCGGTCTCATGGATCTCGACGGTGAGGGCGATGGCCTCGATCCGCGGCTTGGCGAAGAGGGTCATCAGCAGCCAGATCACGAACTCGAAAGTCGTGATGTCGTCGTTGAGGAGGAGGACCTTCCACGGCGGGGCGAGCGCCGTGCGTTCCTCGACCTCAGGTACGACCGTGGTCGATCCCGAACTCATCCCTACATCGTACCGCCGTCTGGCCTAGCGCACGGTCTGCAACAGATCGGTGGCCTGTTTGGCCACGTCCCCGAAGCGCGCCTCCCAGGTCTTGCTCAGGACGCCCTGCAGCACGGTGCGCGCCTCTTCGCCCTCGCCAAGCGCAATCAGCACGCGCGCGAGCGCCAGGTGGCCCGTGGGATCGAGCGTGTCGGTGCGTACGACTTGCCGCCATTGCACGGCCGCTTCGGCCCGACGTTCGGCGGCTTCCCGCGCGAGCGCGAGTGCCCGGTGGCCGCCCGGCTGGTGGGGCGACTCCTCCACCAAGGTGGTCAAGGCGCGCTCTGCGGCCACGGCGTCGCCCGCCTTGGTGTACCTGGCCGCGAGATCCGTGTAGCTCTCAAGCCGGTGGGGGGCCAGGCGGATCGAGCCGAACAAGGCCTCGACGGCCTCGTCAGGCTTGCCGTGCGCGTCGTAGGCGGCCACGAGGCGCGCGTGTACGTCGGCATCGCCCTCGTCGAGGTCGCGTGCGAGAAGCAGCTGAGCGATCTCCGGCGCGTACGCGCTGCGCTGATGGAACGCGGCTGCAAACGCCTTGCGCAGGACCGGCGTGTCGAGCCCGGTGCGCTCGACCTCCGCGTCGTAGCCGACGAGGTAGCCGGGCAGGTCCTTCGCACCCACCAGGATCTCGTGCAGCGTGCTCATGCATTCGTCCCAATCGCCTTGGCGACGGGGGTCCATGGACAGCAGTGCTGCTGAGGCGGCGCGTACGGCTGCGTCGGTCTTGCCGAGCTTGCCGCGGGCGAGCGCGAGCATGCGGTAGTAGCCGCCGAGCGTTCGGTCGCGGCCGCCGTGCGGCCCTCGTCCGTCCTCCCGCAGGCCGATCGCCTCTTCAAGCCACTTTTCGGCAGCGGCTGGCATGTCACGACGAGAGGCGACGTCTCCCAGACGAGCGGCGATCGACTCGCCCCACGCCTCGCGGGCTCGCCAGTCGGTCTCCACGGCCTGCAGGGCCTCGAGCGCGGCCATGAGGTTGCCCTGGTCTGCGAGGATCTCCGCGCGGTGAAGTCGATAGCCGAGATTGTCGGGCCGCTCAGCGAGCAACCCGTCGACCGTCGCAAGCGCCGCGTCGAGCCGCCGCGCGCTCCGTTGCCAGTGGGTGAGGGTCCAGCGTGAGCCCTCGCTGAGAACACCACGCGCATGGGCCGCTGTGAGCATGTCGAGGCCGTCGGCATGACGACCAAGAATCTGATGCAGGAGCGTCGCACAGCGCACGACGATGGCCTCGGAACCCTCATGCAGCTCGGCCACCCGGCCCGCCACATCGGCGTAGGCATCGAACTTCTCCGGCCACGACCACTTGCCGCCCCGGCGCCAGAACCAGGAGCCGTGTCCCCCGCCCTGGAGGAGGTTGGCTTCGAGCTGCTGGGTCGTCAGCGCCAACAAACGGGCATCGAGATCACCGCTGGAGCCCGCCTCGGCGCGCCAGCCCGCGAAGTAGTAGCCCTTCTGCGACCAGATGGCTGTGCCGAGACGCTCGAGGAAGCGCGGCTCAGCGTCGTGCCGATCGAGGAAGAACGCCAACGCGCTGCGCGGGCCCTGGACCTGCTCCAAGGTCAAGGCGATGGCACTGACGTAGCCGCTGGCGTCGATCGGCGTGCGGGCGAGGAACGCGGGGATCCACCCGCGCGTCGCGCGCTCCAACTGGGCACCCGCATCGGCGGGTGAGCGGCTGTCGCGCGCGGCGCGGTGCAGGTCGAGGTACGTGCCGAGCGGGGTGGAGGCGTAGGCCGGCTCGGTCTCGATCGCTTGCTCGAGGAGGCGGGCCGTGGCGCGGAAGAGCTCCGTGCGCTGACCCAGCGACACGCGGCCTCCGCGGCGCAGAGCGTCGACGTACAACACATGGAGTCGACCTGTGAGTCCACGCCGGCGCATGGGCAGATCCCAGCGATCGAACTCGCGCAGAATCACGCGCTCGGCTTCCGCGAAGCGACCCTGGGCGGCGATCCAGTGCACGTACAGATCGAACGTGCGCACCGCCTCGAGGGGTACGCGGCCATCGTTCAGCGGACGCATCGCGTTCAGCTCGCTCTCGAGCAGGTCGATGGCCGGCTCAGGTTGGGCATGGTTCCAGAGCACCTCGGCGAGGTGCTGTGCGATGCGCACGCGCACGAGCGAGCCCGCCGGCTCGGCACGGCGCAAGGCCTCCAACTGACGGAGACGCTCCGCGTGGAGCGCGTCGGACGCCACCTTGCCCAAGCCATGGAGTAGTGCGGCCATCCGCTCGCGCTCCCCGGGAGCCCAGTCCTCTTGGAAAGCAGACTGCAGGGCCTCCACGGCCAGGGTCCCGTGGCGCGGGTCGCTCTCGGGCACCAGGCTGGCGCGTGCTTCGATGAGGCTGACCGCGAGCGCGAGTGCGCGTCGGTCCTGAGCGGACTTGGTCGTGGTGCGCACCTCGGCGAGGCGAGCCGACCATGCGTCGAGCGTGGCTTCCTCGTGGACCGTCCCGGTGATCTGCGTCAACGCGCCTACGAAGCCGTACACCGCCTCCGGGGTGTGCCCGACGAGGCCATCGGCCAATCCCGCCAGCAACCGGAACTCCTTCGTCTGTGCGTAGAAGTTGGTGAGATTCGAAAGGTAGTTGCCCGGATAGCGTGCCTTCTGCATGAGCATCTGCAACACGGGCAGACAGGCGGGGTCGAAGTCGCCGGGCACACCCGCCGTGCGCGACTGCGCGGCCCGCATGTAGCCGTAGAGCTCGCCCGCGAGCTGGCCCTCATTCATGTGGGCGAGCCGCTCTTGGTTCGCCCGCGCGCGGCGGACGTCGTCGCCCAGGACGAGGTACCAGGTGCCCAGGGCGGCGTAGTCAACCGGGGTGAGTTCGTCAAGTGCCGCCGCGGCCTCCATCGGCTCCGTGGCCTCGGCCACGCGCCCGAGCTCTGCGAGCAGATAGCCCAGCGCGACGCGCCAGCGACTCTCGACCTTGGCGGGCACGGTCCATGCGCGTAGCGATGTCTCGAGGCGCTGCGGGTCATCCCGCGCGAGTAGCAAGCGCCATGTCTGCCCCTGCCAATCTAGGAGCTCGACAAACGATTCGTCTGCCCCGCCGGCCGTCACGAATGCCTGACGCGCCGCGCGATCGGCACTCGCTCCGCGCTCGAAGGTCTGCAACACAGTGGCGATGATCGCCTCGGTCGTGTTGCCGCGCGTTGCAGCGTAGGCCAAGATGACGGCCGCGCGCTCGCGCATCACGCGGTCGAGCGGACGGTCTGCGCGCTCCCACGGTCCCGCGAGAACAGCCTGGGCCTCCGTCACGCTCGCCGCCAACGCCTCGCCGTGTTCGACCGCGTAGCCCAGTCGCTCCATCTGCAACCAGGGTCGGTGCGAGGCCACAGACTCCTGCTCCGCGGCGTGAATGCGCGCCACGACCTGCGCGCGGGCCTCAGTGCGCGCCTCGCGTGCGAGGGCTTGGACGGCGGCGCGCGAGAGTTCCTTGCGCGCCTCAGGCGTTCCCAGCGCCTGCTCGTAGCGCCAGGTGTAGAGCTGATCGCAGAGTCGGCGGACGTCCCCCGCGGCAGCGGCCGAGCGGCCGTCGGCCGTCAGCGTCGAGTCCAGCATGAGCGGCAAGAGCGCCATGCACTCGTCCTCGCGTTCGGGCGTGTGACGTGCATCGCGGGCAGGGGTCTGCAGCAACCGTCCGAACAGATCCCGTGCGAGTCGAGCGACTTCGTTGGGGCGGCTCGTTTGCGCGTGCGTCAGCGTGGCCCGGAGGAAGGCGATGGCTTGCTCGCGATCCGAGCGGGCATCGAACAATTGCAGCACGTGGTCCTCAAGTACGCGAGCCGCTGCGGCGTCGGCCGTGGCGTCGTGGCGAGCGCGTAGCGCGTCGACCGTGGAGCGCCACAGCGCATCATCGACGCCGCCGGGATGCCAGCCAAGCGCTTGGATCACGCGGGAGAGCCGGTGCAGGGGTAGCGTTGCGACGGCCTCGGCGGGTCTGAGATCCTCCGCGAGCGCGCGCAGCGTGGCCTTGAACGCGTCGGTGTTGCGCAGACGCCAATCCTGCTGCAGTCGGTTCAGCGTGCCGACCTCGTACCCCTCTGTGCGCAGCAGAGCCAGCGCCAGCTCGGCGAGCGGTGCTTCGAAAGCCGTCTCGATACGCTGCGCGTAGAAGTTCCAGCCGTTGGCGAGGGCGATCTCGACCGCCGCAGCCTGCGCCGCCCAGCGGTCCGGCGTGTCGGCGTCCGTGAGCCGGGCGCCGAGGCTCTGCGCGACGAGGGCGTCGGCGTCCTCCATGCGGCCGAGCCCGATTGGACCACGCGCGGCGGCGCGGGTTCCCTTTGCTCGGCGGACCTCGCTCCGCGCGGCGCCGGCGGGACCGGGCGCGCAGCGATCGGGAGGGAGAGCGTCCCCGCCCTACACTCCAAACACGACGCCGGAGGCCCCATGAGCGCAACCCAGCAAGACTCCTTCCAGACCCACCGCGACTTGACGGTGGGCGGGCACACCTACCGGATGGTCTCCCTGCCGGCGTTTGCGGAGCGCACCAAGCGCGATGTGGCCCGCTTGCCCGTCTCCCTGCGGGTGCTGCTGGAGAACCTGCTGCGGCGCGAGGACGGTCGCACGGTCAGGAAGGCCGACATCGAGGCCATCGCGGCCTGGGATCCGAAGGCGGCCCCGTCGGCGGAGATCGCCTTCATGCCTGCGCGCGTGCTGCTACAGGACTTCACGGGCGTCCCGGCCGTCGTGGACCTCGCCGCCATGCGCGACGCCACCGCCGCGCGAGGCGTCGATCCGCAGCGCATCAACCCCCAGGTGCCCGTGGACCTCGTCATCGATCACTCGGTGCAGGTCGACGCCTTCGGCTCGCCCGATGCCTATGCCGTGAACGTCGCGCGCGAGTACGAGCGCAATCGCGAGCGCTACGAGTTCCTGCGCTGGGGCGCCACGGCGTTTGAGAACTTCCGCGTCGTGCCGCCCGGCACGGGCATCGTGCACCAGATCAACTTGGAGTATCTGGCGTCGACCGTGTTCAGTCAGCAGACGGGCGACACGACGTGGGCCTATCCCGACACGGTCGTCGGCACCGACAGCCACACCACGATGATCAACGGCCTCGGCGTCTTGGGCTGGGGCGTCGGCGGCATCGAGGCTGAGGCCGCCATGCTCGGCCGGCCCATCTCCATGCTCGTGCCCCAGGTCGTGGGCTTCCGGTTGACGGGCTCGCTGCCCGCCGGCGCGACGGCCACGGACGCGGTGCTCACCGTGACCGAGCAGCTGCGCAAGGTCGGCGTCGTCGGCAAGTTCGTCGAGTTCTTCGGCCCCGGTATGAAGCACCTCACGCTGGCCGACCGCGCGACGCTCGCGAACATGGCGCCTGAGTATGGCGCCACGATGGGCTTCTTCCCCATCGACGAGAAGACCATCGAGTACCTGCGCTTCAGCGGGCGTGACGAGGCGCAGGTCGAACTCGTCGAGGCCTACACGCGCGCGCAGGGCATGTTCGGCGGCACGGCGGAACGCGACCCCGAGTTCACGCAGGTGGTCGAGCTGGACCTCGGCACGGTCGTCCCGTCCCTGGCCGGGCCGCGGCGCCCGCAGGACCGCGTGGCGCTGACCGACGTCAAGGCGTCGTACCGTCAGACCCGCGATCAGATCGTGGGCGGAACGTCCGGTGGGGGCGTGGCGACGGCCACTGCCGTGGAGACGAGTCTCGGGACCATCACGCACGGCGCGGTGGTCATCGCGGCGATCACGTCGTGCACCAATACAAGCAACCCGTCCGTGATGGTGGCAGCGGGCTTGGTGGCCCAGAAGGCGGCCGCCCGCGGCTTGCGCGCCAAGCCGTGGGTGAAGACCAGCCTGGCCCCCGGCTCCAAGGTCGTGACGGACTACCTCAACGACGCGGGCCTGCTCGGCGCGCTGAATGAGGTGGGCTTCGCGTTGGTCGGGTACGGCTGCACCACGTGCATCGGCAACTCCGGTCCGCTGCCCGAGGAGATCAGCGCGGCCGTCAAGGAGGCCGACCTCGTAGTGAGTTCCGTGTTGTCGGGCAACCGCAACTTCGAGGGGCGCGTGAACCCCCAGACCAAGGTGAACTACCTCGCCTCGCCGCCGCTCGTGGTGGCCTACGCGCTGGCGGGAACGATGGACCTTGACCTCACGCGCGAGCCGCTGGGCGTCGATGCGAAGGGCGCGCCGGTCATGCTGGCCGACATCTGGCCGACGCCCGCGGAGGTCGAAGCGGCCGTTCGGCGCGGCGTGAAGCGCGAGCAGTTCGAGAGCGAGTACGCCACCGTGTTCGACGGCGACGAGCAGTGGCGCGGACTTCCGGTCCCCAAGGGCGATCGGTTCGAGTGGCAGCCCGACAGCACGTACGTGCGCTTTCCCGCCTTCCTCGAGGATGTGGCGGCTGAGCCGACGCCGCCGGGCGACATCGTGGGGGCCCGCGCACTCGCCGTGCTCGGTGACTCCGTCACGACAGACCACATCTCGCCAGCGGGCTCAATCCCGAAGGACGGCCCGGCCGGGCGCTGGCTGCAGGAGCAGGGCGTGGCGCCGCAAGACTTCAACTCGTTCGGCAGCCGCCGCGGCAATCACGAGGTGATGGTGCGCGGCACGTTCGCCAACATCCGCCTGCGCAACAGCATGGCCCCGGGTACGGAGGGTGGCTGGACGAAGCACCCCGACGTCAAGGAGCCGCTGTCGATCTACGACGCCTCGCTGCGCTACCAGAAGGCCGGCACGCCGCTCGTTGTTCTCGCGGGCAAGGACTACGGCATGGGCTCTTCGCGCGACTGGGCGGCGAAGGGCACGACCCTGCTCGGCGTGCGCGCGGTCATCGCGACCTCCTACGAGCGCATCCATCGGAGCAACCTGATCGGCATGGGCATCCTGCCGCTCGAGTTTGAGAACGGCCAGGGCGCGGGAGATCTCGGCCTCGACGGCACGGAGACGTTCGACATCCGCGGCATCGGCGCGGAGCTCGCGCCGGGTCTGGTCGTGCAGGTGGCGGCCACCCGCGTTGACGGCAGCAAGGCGACGTTCCAAGCCAAGGTTCGGATCGACACGCCCGACGAGCTCGACTACTACCGCCACGGCGGCATCCTGCCGTACGTCCTGCGGCAGCTCTGGAAGTAGCCCACGGCGGTAGATCGCCCCCACGACCGCGCCTTCAGGGCGGGTACGATGCGCGGCCCCGGAGGGCCCTTCATGCGTCGTCTCCCGCTCCTGCTCGCGCTCACTTGCCTCGCGTTCGGCCTGCCGTGGGCGGTGGCTGCGGCTGAGGACGCGCCGCTCATTCCGCGCCGCACCCTGTTCGGGAACCCCGATCGAGCGAACGTGACGGTGAGCCCGGACGGCTCGCTCCTAGGCTTCCTCGCGCCCCTGGACGGCGTGATGAACGTCTGGATCGCGCCGCTGGAGGAGCCCGCGGCCGCGGTGGCCGTGACGCACGACACCGGTCGTGGCATCCGCCGCTACCAGTGGTGCCACGACAACCGCCGGATGCTGTACCTGGCCGACGAAGGCGGCAACGAGAACTGGACGCTGCACGCGATCGACCTCGTGACCCGCCGCAGCCGCGCCCTGACGCCGACCACCGGCGTGGCCGCGCGCATCGAGGGCTTGAGTCCGAAGCGTCCTCGCCACGTGCTCGTGGGTCTGAACGCGCGTGACCCGCGGCTGCACGATCTCCACGAGATCGACCTCGTCACGGGCGCGAGCACGCTCGTGGTCGAGAACCCGGGCTTCGGCGGCTTCCTCGTGGACGACGACTACCAGGCCCGCTTCGCATCTTCCCTGACGCCGGACGGTGGCTCGAAGATCCTGCGCAAGGCGGCGGATGGCTCCTGGCAGCCCTTCGCCACGATCGGCCAGGAGGACGCGCTGACGACGGGTCCCCGCGGCTTCGACAAGAGCGGTCGGTTGATGTACCTCCTCGATTCCCGCGGCCGCAACACGGCCGCGCTGACGGCGGTGGACCTCGAGAGCGACGAGCCGGCCGTCGTGCTCGCAGCGGATGACCGCGCCGACGTAGCCGACGTGGTGTTCCATCCGACCGAGCGCTATGTGCAGGCCGTCAGCATCAACCACGCTCGGACCGAGTGGACGATCCTCGACAAGTCCATGGCCGAGCACTTCGAGGTGCTCGCGAAAGTGGACGACGGCGACCTGAGCCTGACGAGTCGCTCGTTGGATGATCGCACCTGGATCGTTGCGTCTTCGCGGAGCGACGGCCCTGTGCGTTACTACCACTACGACTGCAAGGCCAAGCTGGCGCGGTTCCTGTTCACCAATCGCCCGGCCCTCGAAGGTCTCGCGCTGGCTCCGATGCGCCCGGTCGTCGTCAAGGCCCGCGATGGCCTCGATCTCGTGTGCTATCTCACGCTCCCCCTGGGTGTGGAGCGACGCCCCGAGAAGCCGCTGCCGATGGTTCTGCTTGTGCATGGCGGGCCCTGGGCGCGCGATTCGTGGGGCTACAACCCGATGCACCAGTGGCTCGCCAACCGCGGGTATGCGGCGCTATCGGTGAACTTCCGCGGCTCCACAGGCTTTGGCAAGGCGTTCCTGAATGCCGCCAACCTGCAGTGGGGTCGGACCATGCACGACGATCTGCTCGACGCCGTGGCGTGGGCAGAGAAGCAAGGCATCGCGGATCCGGCGCGCGTCGCCATCATGGGCGGTTCCTACGGTGGCTATGCGACGCTCATCGGCTTGACGCTCACGCCCGAGCGCTTTGCTTGCGGCGTCGACATCGTCGGCCCGTCGAACCTGCAGACGCTGCTGGCTTCGATTCCGCCGTACTGGAAGCCGATGCTGGACATGTTCGCCTCACGCGTGGGCGATCCGCGCACGGAGGAGGGCCGCGCCCTGCTGGCAGAGCGCTCGCCCCTCACGCACGTCGAGCACATCACGAAGCCGCTCTTGATTGGTCAGGGCAAGAATGACCCGCGCGTCAAGGAGGCGGAGGCGCAGCAGATCGTGGACGCCATGGTGCAGCGCGGCATCCCCGTGACGTACGCCCTCTATCCGGACGAGGGCCACGGGTTCCAGCGTCCCGAGAACAGCCGCTCGTTCTTCGCCATCGTGGAGGCGTTCTTCGCGCGCACGCTCGGCGGTCGCGCGGAGCCGTTCGGCGCCGATCTGGAGGGCGCGTCCCTCGAGGTGCCGGAGGGCGCCGCGCACGTGCCAGGCCTGGCCGAGGCCTTGGGCAAGCGGACCGGAGCGGGCGCCGCGGCGAAGTGATCCACTACGGGATCGCGGGCTGGTCGTACGCAGATTGGGCGGGGCGCGTGTACCCGCGGCCCAAGCCGCGAGACTTCCATCCGCTGCCCTATCTGGCGCGCTTCCTCGATCTCATCGAGATCAACAGCAGCTTCTACGCTCTCCCGCGGCCCGATCACGCGGCGCGCTGGGCTCAGCTTGTGGCGCCGCATCCCGAGGTGCGGTTCACCGCCAAGCTGCACCAGGGCTTCACCCACGGCGCGCTAGCCGACCTGCGCCCGGAGGCGGCGGAGGCGTTCCGGCTCGGGCTTGCGCCTTTGGCGGAGGCCGGCCGGCTGCTGGCGCTCCTGGTGCAGTTCCCGGTGACCTTCGCGGCGGGCTCTGAGAGCTGGGAGCGGCTGGAGCGGATCCGCGCGTTGTTTCCGGGCGACACGCTCGTACTCGAGCTGCGGCATCGCACCTGGTTCAGCGCTCAGCCCTTCCAGCGACTCGAGCGCCTTGGCTACGGACTGGCGCACCTCGACCTCCCTGCGGCGCGCGACCATCCGCCGGCGGATCATCCGAGTCTCGGACCGCTGGCGTACCTGCGGCTGCACGGCCGCAACGCCGAGGCGTGGTTCGACGCGCGCGCCGGCCGGGACCAGCGCTACGACTACCGCTACGCGCCGCCCGAGATCGATGCTCTGGCGGAGAGGCTGCGCGGCCTGGCGGCGCGCAGTGAGAAGACGTTGCTCGTGGCGAACAACCACTTCGGCGGCCAAGCGGTGGCGTGCGCACTAGAGCTCAAGTCCGCGTTGACGGGCGCGAAGGTGCCGGCACCCGCCTGTCTCGTGGAGGCGTTTCCGGACTTGCGTGCGTGTACGACGCCCGAGGGCGGGCCCGAGCAGCTTGCGCTGTTCTAGCCGCTACGCGCCGTGCAGGCGGTCGCGCAGGCGTACGAGCGCGAGCTCGGTCTTGGCGTCAGGAATCGCTCCGGAGCGACACCGGGCGATCGCCTCATGGAGGTCGAGAATCACCACGCCGCCCGCTTCCTCCATGACCGATCCGTCGCCGGGCGGCGCCACGCGCGTCGCGAAGTCGACCCGCACGGCGCGGTAGTAGACCTTCTCATCGGTGATGCCAGGCGAGGCAAACATCGCGCCACCAAGTGGCTCGATGGACTCAGGCGTTACCGCGAGGCCCGCCTCCTCGAAGCACTCGAGCGCTGCGCGTCGGGCGATGCCGTCGGTGCCTGTGTCCTCGGGCTCCAGCACGCCCGCGACGATCTCCGGAAGCAGTAGGAACGTCTGGTCGTCTGGATGCGTGAGCGCCTTGGTGGCGCGCAAGTAGACGGGGGGGCGCACGCCTTCCTTCAGCGCCACGTGGACGACACCCGCGCCGTCGATGGCGTAGGGCACGACCGCGACGGCATCCACCCGCGCGCGCGACATGACATCGCACGGGTACGGCTCCGAGTGCGAGCCGTCGGCGTAGCGGTTGCGCACGGTCAGGCGCTTGAGGTGCAGGAACCCCTCGTCGGGTCCGAGACTCGCCGTGCGGTCGCCGACGACTTCGATGGCAGCGATGTCCTTCAGGGCGGCTCCGTTCGTCGCAGTCGGGCTACAGGAAGTAGTCGCTTAGGTCCGCGCCTGCGGCGCCGGCGAGACCCTGCGGCGAGGTGATGGCCTGATCGATCCACCAGTTCGTGCCGTGGTAGAGGCAGGTGACTTCGCGGCACTCGTGGGAGGCGTCGAAGGTGTCGAGCTTGGCGGTCAGCGCTTGCGCCGTGCGCGCGCGGGCCTCGGGCGTGGCGAACGCCGTCGCCGCCTCGATGCGGGCCTTGGGAACGCCGCGATGTGCGGGGCAGTTCCAGAGACCGAGCGGTGAGAGCACCTGGCGCAAGACCTGCATGTGGCACGTGCGGGGCTGCTTCGTCCAGTCGCGCCAAGCGCCCGACTCCAGCAACTTGAGATTGATGCTCTCGAGCACCGCGAACTGCTCGCTGGCCTGCCCACGGGCCGTCGCGATGTGTTCGCGGATGCGGGCGACGATGGCCACTGTTTCGCGATGGGCGGCGGCGGGGTCCATGACCTCCGCGCCGTCGGGCGTGCGCGTGAGGAAGGGCTTGAACGAGATGTAGTCAAACCCGTGGGCCGCGGCGAGCGCGGCCGCGGTGGGGATTTCGTCGAGGTTCTCCACGACCGCTGGCGCGCCTTCTGCGCGTTCGCTGCCTTCCCAGGTGATGACGAAGGAGAATCCGACGCGAGGGGCAGGATTGCGCGCCTTGATGGGGGGGACCCCCGCGCAGATCGCCTCGAGAGTGATCGGCTTCTTCGGCTTGTGCATGGCCTGGAACGTGGCGTCGACGCCGGAGTCCAGACTGAGTCGGATCCAATCGTTGGCGTCGAGGCAATCCACGATGTCGAGGATGCGATCGTTGCGTCCGCCGTTGCTGACGATGGCGACCTGGAGTCCGAGCGACTTCAGGAAGCGGACCATCTCACGAAACCGCGGGTGAACGGTCGGCTCACCGCCGCCGATGAGGATGACCGACTTGAGCCCACGCTCCGTCATGGCGCGCAGTGAGGCGTGCAGGGCGTCGTCGTCGTACGAGATGCCGCTGTTGAGAATGTCCCAGTCGATGCAGTGATCGCAGGCGTAGTTGCACGCGGTGGTCAGATCGAGGTTGATCGAGAGAGGCGCCCAGGTGGGCATCGGCGGGCGGGCGCTGCCTTCGGCATCCGCCGCAGCGCGTGCCTTCTGCCAAGCGACGTAGTCGACGACGCGCTCGTGGAGTCCGGGCTGCTGCAGCTTGCGGATGAAGTCGTGAATCGGCGCGACGCCCAGCGCGGGCGCGGGGGCGTCCGGCGGGGGCGTGGGGTCGGTCACGAGGGGGGAGCTCCAAGCCGCTGGGCGGCGGTCACGAGGTCGGCGAGCAGGCGCATGCCGGGGATGGCGGCCGGATCGATGCCGGTCGAGCGCCCAGCGGCGGCGGCTGCCAGGAACGAGCCTACGAGCCGCGGCGTGGGATCGGGCAGGGGAATCGAGCGCGGGCCGTCGGAGAGTTGCATGGCGTAGGTCTGGGGGTCGACGGTGCGGGTCGCGCTGAAGTCGTCGAGCGCATACGTGGTCGTGCGCTGTGTATCCGGCGTGGCGTCGAGTTCCAGCTTGCAGGCGATGGCGCTTGGCCCGACGGCGTACGTGAACTCGAGCTCCCAGCGGGGTCCGCCCTGCAGTCCGGCGTGAAACTGCAGTTGGCGAATCTCGGCGTCTTCACCGGGTGCGAGGGTGGCGAGGACGCTCAAGGGGTGCGGCAGCGCGTCGAGCAGGGCCTCGACGCCGTGCGTGCGCGGTGGCATGCGCATGAAGAAGCGTTCAGGCGTGGCGGGTGCGCGCGGGTGCAACGCGTGGAATGTTTCGAGGGTGCGCGGCCACTGGGCGTTGACGTGCAGCACGAGATCCTGCGCGTGAAAGGCGTGTGCGAGATCCGCGGCGTGGGCGGCGGGCTCAGGACCACCCCAGATCAGCGGCTTCTCGCAAAGGACGTGCAGACCGTGCTGGAGGGCGCCGCGGAGCCAGGCCTCGTGTGACGCGTGGGGGGAGGCGATGACGAGGGCCTCTGCCTTCGCGGCCAGCACTTCGGTGAGCGAGGTGACCGGCTGCGGGGTGCTGCCATCGACGGCGGCGAGGGCGCGTGCGGCTTCGGCGGCGGTGGCTCGGGTCTGGCCGACGACGGCGCACAGTTCGGCCCCGGCGTCCGTGAGGAAGCGGGCGAGGAAGGGGCCGAGTCCTTGGCGGACGCGGCGGGCTCCGATGAGGGCGACGCGCATGTCCCGGGTACGGTACCCCGGGTGACGGCCGCACGGGCCGTGAGGAGGCGCCATGGGCAGCGAGATCGTGACGGCCATCTACCGAGCGAAGCCGGGGCACGAGGACACGCTGGCGGCGTTGGTTGCCGAGCACACGCCGATGTTGCAGCGGGTTGGACTGGCGACGGACCGGGCGCCGATCGTGATGCGCTCGCGCGTGGACGGGACGATCGTCGAAGTATTCGAGTGGGTGGATGCCGACGCGGCGCGGCGGGCGCACGAGCACGCGGAGGTCGGCCCGATGTGGGGCCGGATGGCGAAGGTGGCGGACTTCCTCACGTTGGCCGACCTGCCCGAGGCGGTGACTCCCTTCGCGCACTTCGAGCCGCTGCCTTAGCCCAGCGCCCTCAAGTCAGCGGCGATCGACCGCAGCGTCGAATCGGATGTGGCGTGTTACTTCACGGCCCTGAACCGTCCGACTACGAGGACGAATCGGGTTTGGCGTGTTGCGTACGGGCCTGAACCGTCCGACTACGAGGACGAATCGGGTTTGGCGTGTTGCGTACGGGCCTGAACCGTC
>JAQBWE010000254.1 GCA_027625315.1 Planctomycetota bacterium | reverse complement strand
GGCACGCTCGGCACTGACCTTGCCCTCGAGCACGTCACGCAGGACACGCTCTGGGTCGCGCTCCTCGGGCGGTCCATATCCACCACCGCCGCAGCTGCGCACGCTCACGATGTCGCCCGCGACCAGCTCGGTGGTGCTCTTCGAGCCGAGCCGGGTCTCGGCGCAGTCGTGGATCAGCACGTACTCGGCGACCGCGGCGGCGTGGCCGCCGAAGGCACCCCAGGGGCCTTTCCGGTCGCGGTCGGCGAGGATCGTGAACGTCGCCGGCTGCAGCACGCGGAAGTCCTTGCGCAGCCCGAGCCCTCCGCGGAACCGGCCCGGACCTTCGGAGTCCTCGACGAGCGAGAGCCGGGCGATCTGCACCGGGTAGTTGAGCTCCGTCTCCTCGATCGGCGCGTTCTCCGTGTTCTGGCCGTGCGCCTGGACCGCGTCCGGGCCGTCGCTCCTGTGCCGGCCGCCGTAGCCACCTGCGAGGGCCTCGTAGAAGCACGTGTAGCTGCCCCGGGCGAGGTCGAGAGAGCCGAAGCCCGCCTGGCACATCATGCCCTTGGTCCCCGCTGGGAGCCGCTCGGGGAATGCGGGTATGAGCGCCCGGAACATCACCTCGACGAGCCGGGTCTGCGTCTCCCAGCCGCCGACGACGGGCGCGGGCCAGGTGCAATTCGTGACGGTCCCTTCGGGCGCATGGAGCGTGAACAGGCGGTAGAAGCCGTCGTTCACGGGCAGGTCGACGTCGATCAGGCACTTGAGCGCGTAGGCGCAGGCCGAGAAGCTCATCGCGAACGTCGAATTGACCGGCGCGCGCCGCTGCGGATCCGATCCCGTCGTGTCGAAGTGGACGCCGTCGGGGGTGATCTCGATCCTGATCTGGAGGCGGACCGGCTCGTCCGTGTACCCGTCGTTGTCGACAGTCCCCTCCGACGCATACGTACCCGGGGCCAGCTGCGCGATCTCGGCGCGCACGCGCCGCTCCGTGTACTCGAGCAGCTCGTCCATCGTCGCGATCAGCGTCTCACGGCCGTGACGCTCCGACAGCGCCGTGATCCGCCGCACACCCGTCGCGTTGGCCGCTATCTGGGCCCGGAAGTCACCCGCCGTCTCGTGTTTCGACCGGATCTGGGCGAGGATCAGGCGGAAGACGTCGTCCAGGATCTTCCCGCCCTCCACGACCTTCACCGGCGGGATGATCACGCCCTCCTGGAAGACCTCCCGGAACGCGCCGATGGAAGCGGGCGCGCCGCCGCCGACGTCAACGTGATGCGCCAGGTTGGCGACGTAGCCGAGGAGCGTGCCGTCCACGTAGACCGGCGAGATCAAGCTGACGTCGTTCAGGTGGACGCCGCACGGGTGGGGATCGTTCGTGACGATTGCGTCGCCGGGCCCGAGGTTCCCGATGCCGTAGCGCCGGATCGCGTGCGGTATCTGCTGAGCCATCGAGCCGAGGTGCACTGGCTGTGTGAATGCCTGGGCGACCGACCGGAGCTCGGTGTCGAAGAAGGCGCAGGAGAAGTCCGACCGCGTCTTGATGTTCGTCGAGTAGGCGCTGCGCTTGAGCGCCAGCACCATCTCGTCCGTTGCGGCGACGAGCGCGTTCCGGATCACTTCGAAGGAAATCGGATCGACGGCCGCACTCATCGGCGCAGCTCCGCCGTCGCGGCCGGGTCGAGCTCGCGCCCGCTGACAGCCACCCGGTACAGATCGCGAGCCCGCTCGGCGCTGACCTTCCCCTCGAGCACGTCGCGCAGCACGCGCTCCGGGTCGCGCTCTTCGGGAGGCCCGTAGCCACCGCCGCCGCAGGTGCGATAGCTCACCACGTCTCCGGCGACGAGGTCGATCGTCCCCTTCGCCGGTAGCCGCGTCTCCTCGCCGTCGCGGATGAGAACGTACTCCGCAACGCGACCGGCCAGTCCGCCGAACGCGCCGGCCGGCCCTGCAAGTGTCCGATCGGCAAGCACGGTGAACGTCGTCGGGCGGTCGAAGAGGAAGTCTTTGCGCAGTCCGAGGCCGCCGCGAAACCGGCCCGGGCCATCTGAGTCCTCGACGAGCGAGAGGCGCGCGACACGCACCGGATAGTTGAGTTCGGTCTCCTCGATCGGGGCGTTCTCGGTGTTCTGGCCGTGGACCTGCACGGCGTCCGGGCCGTCGCTCGCGTGACGCCCGCCGTAGCCGCCCCCGAAGGTCTCGAGGAAGCAGTAGTACTCGTTCGTGACGGAGTCGACCCCCCCGAACCCGGCATGGCAGGCCATCGCCTTCGTCCCCGCGGGAAGCACCGTCGGCAGGGCCGGCAGGAGGGCGCGGAAGATCACATCGACGAGACGGAACTGCGTCTCCCAGCCGCCGACCACCGGCGACGGCCAGGTACAGTTCGTGACGCTCCCCCGGGGCGCATCGAGGCGCACGAGCCGGTAGAAGCCGTCGTTGACCGGCAGGTCGGGGTCGACGAGGCACTTGAGCGCGTAGGCGCAGGCCGAGAAGGTCTGAGCGTAGGTCGAGTTGACGGGCGCGCGCCGTTGCGGATCGGAACCCGTCAGGTCGAACGCGACCCCGGCATCCGTGATCTCGATCCGCGCGCGCAGACGCACGGGTTCGTCCGTATAGCCGTCGGTGTCGACGAAGCCCTCCGCCTCGAAGACGCCGTGGGGCAGCATCGCGATCTCCGCCCGCGTACGCCGCTCGGTGTAGTCGAGCAGCTCCCGCATCGCCGTAACGAGCGTGGCGCGGCCGTAGCGCACCACGAGGGCCTCGAGCCTCCGCGCACCGGTCGCGTTCGCCGCAATCTGGGCGCGGAAGTCGCCGGCAGTCTCGTGCTTGGAGCGGATCTGCGCCAGGATCAGGGCGAAGACGTCATCGACGATCTGCCCCGCCGCAACCAACTTCACCGTCGGGATGATCACCCCCTCCTGGAAGACCTCGCGAAAGGCGCCGATGCTCGCGGGAGCGCCACCCCCCACGTCCACGTGATGCGCGAGGTTGGCGACGTAGCCGAGCAGCTCGCCGTCCGCGAAGACGGGTGAGATCAGGCTGACATCGTTCAGATGCACCCCGCTAGGGAACGGGTCGTTCGTGATGATCACGTCACCCGGGCCGAGCTTCCCCTGCCCGTACGTGCGCACCGCCTGCGGCACCTGCTCGACCATGGAGCCGAGGTGCACGGCCTGTGTGAAGCCCTGGGAGACGCACCGCAGCTCGGCGTCGAAGAACGCACACGAGAAGTCGGAGCGCGTCTTGATGTTCGTCGAATAGGCGCTGCGTCGCAGCGTCAGCACCATCTCGTCGGTCGCCGCGACTAGGGCGTTGCGAATCACCTCGAAGGTGATCGGATCGAGGGACCGCGAGCTCATGCGTGGATTCCGGCTCCCCAAACCGAGCTGAACGTGCGACCCTCGGAGAACCGCGAGACGGAGAGGCTCGAGATGTCGATTGAGGAAGCCTGCCCCCCGATCGTCGCGGCCAGCGACTCGCCGATCGCAGGCCCGATCTTAAACCCGTGACCGCTTCCGCCGAAGCACGAGTAGTGGCCTCCAACCTCATCCTCGCCGACGATCGGATCCCCGTCCTCGATGATGAAGTAGACGCCCAAGTACCCAGCCACGAAAGCACCGCCATAGTTCGGCTGGGTGAGGGTCGGCATAAGTGACGGAATCCGGTTCAGCAGCTTCGGAAACATTGCATGCAGATGCGCCTCGTCCGTGCCATCGTCGTAGGTCTCGGGGTCGACCGGCTCCATCTCGTTCGCCACCCCTTCGCAGACGCCGGTCGACAGGACGACGTTGATCGAGTGCGGCAGATGCGGCCCATGCTGCTTGGTGGCGCCGAGCGGCAGGAAAGCAGGCACGTTCGCCCTAACTTTTGCTTGAATTCCGGCCATGGTTCCTCCAGAAATACGCTATCGACCATCGTGAAGCCTCATCGCATAGCGGCGCCGCCGTCGACACCGAGACAGTATACGGTACTGAAGGTCACGCCCAGCCCGGCAAAAAAGACCAGAGGCACGGCAATCATGTCCCGCCAGCCCAACCGGCAGATCGGACCGTATAGGAAACCCAAGCTCCCCGTCACCTCCGCATGTTACACCCTGATCCCGCATTCGGCAACTACCACTCTGCGCTGACCCCCAACCAACCATTGTCTTGGATTCAGAGACTACATTTACTCCTTAGTTTCTGACTCCATGACTATTGTTGGGTAAGTTCTACCGCAAATAAAACTGGCGCGCTCAAAACCCAAGTGCAACATTTTGTGGGGGAAAATGTGGCATGGGAAAAAGTTACAACCA
>JAQBWE010000253.1 GCA_027625315.1 Planctomycetota bacterium | reverse complement strand
CTCGCGCAGGTTCAGAATCGCCTTGAGGCGCGGGAGCGCGCGCTCGACCCAGCGGGGATCGGCCCGAGCCAGCGGCTCCAGGGCGTCGAGGCCCGCCAGGCGGCGCTGGGAGTCCGGAGCCGCAAGGCCCGCGAGCGCAGCTCGGCCGGCGATCTCGTCGGCCTCCTCACCCCGCGCGGGGCCCGGCAAGGAGAGCGAGAGCCCCAACAACAGGGCCACGAGTGCTGTTCTTGTGACTCCCACCCTCTTCCCAACGTCGGCCAGGGGCGGCCGCCGACTTCCGCCGCGCCGTGCGCACCCGTATCGTACCGCCATGAGCAAGGCAGCCCCGGCGAACGACGACCAAGACGATGGCGGGGCCGCGGCGGGGGGACGCAAGCCCAGGGTGCGCATCCTGCTCACGTTCCTGGCCGTATTCGTGCTGCTGCTCGCTGTGTTTCGGGAGGTGCTCTTCCCTTTCCTGATGGCGATCTACATCGCCTACCTGATTGAGCCGATCGTCGCGCGCGTCGTGAAAAGCCGCCTGCTCGGCTTCAAGTGGACGCGCGGCCCGACGATCGTCACCCTCTACGTCCTCATCCTGGGAGGCATCTTCCTGCTGGGCTGGTGGGGTGTCGTCACGCTGGCCAAGCAGGTGCGGTCAACGGCCGACGCCGTCGAATCGGCGGTGGCGGAGCAAGGCTATCGCGCCACGTTCGAGCTCATAGAGCTCCCCCCTCCGCCGGAGGACTCTGAGCCCGCGCCGGACGATGCGGAGGGTCAGGTTGAGCGCGGCGTGTTGGTGCCGAAGGACACGCTCCTGGTCATCACGACCGTCGAACCCGATGCGCGCACCCGCAAGCCCATCGTCACGCAGACCGAGTTCGCCACGCTGTACCCGATTCGAGTCACGCCGTCGGAACGATCGGTCTCTGTGTTGCTACGGCGCAACGAAGGCGAGCGCGCCCTGATCCAGCGCGGACCGGCGACGGAGGGCGTCGTTGGCGGCGCGCGGCTCAAGGACATCATGGGTCTGCGCTACGCGGACGCCGACGAGAAGATCAGCCTTGAGGATGCAGGTCGCCTGACGATTCGCACGACGGATGGCGCGACGGGCTTCGAGTTCTTCATGGAGCGCGAGATCATTAGCCCGATCGTCGAGAACCTGGCGGGCGCGGGCTACCACGTAGAGCCCAACCTGCTCCGCGACTACATCGCGATTCAGGGCGCGGTCGTGCGTGAGGGGCTGCCGGAGCGCATCGGCAAGACGGCGCTCACGATCGCTGGCAGCCTTGTGTTCTCGGTCTACGAGTTCTTCCTGATCCTCATGCTGACGGCCTTCATCGTGATGGATCGCAAGACCATCGCCGCGTTCTTCCGCAGCCTGCCCCCCAGCGACCACCGGCCGGCCTACGACCGCTTCGTTCGCTACATCGACGACGGCCTGGCGGGTGTCATCCGCGGCCAGTTGGTCATCTGCGGTGTGAACGGCGTCCTCACCTACATCGGCCTGCTCCTCCTCGGAGTGCCCTACGCGACGATGCTGTCCGTGATCGCCGCGATCCTCAGTCTGATCCCGGTCTTTGGCACCATCGTGTCGTCGCTACCGATCGTCCTGATCGCGGCCACGAAGGGCCTAGACATCGGCCTCTACGCGCTCGGCTGGATCGTCTTCATCCACATGCTCGAGGCCAATGTGTTCAACCCCATGATCATGGGTTCGCACGCGCGCATGCACCCCGTGATCATCATCTTCTCGCTGCTCGCCGGTGAGCACGCCTTCGGCATCTGGGGGGCTCTGCTGGCCGTGCCCACGATGAGTCTGCTGCAGAGCAGCTTCCGGTTCTACCTGCATGAGATCGAGGGCATGCCCAAGGACGACGACGGTGGCAGTCACGGCGGCTGGATGGGAGCCCTTTGGCGCAAGATCAAGGCGCGCCTGGGCGGCAAGCCTGCTGCGGAAGGTGAGACGGCGTGATCCTGGCCGCCGCGCTACTGGACGTTCTCTCGACCGTCGTCGGGGTCGTGCTCGCACTGACCGGGCTCGCGCTCGGCTTCATGGGCTTGAGCGGCATCATCGAGGGCACGGCAAAGCGCGGTGCTGTGGGCCTGCTCATCGGTCTCGCCCTGCTGGCTGGCGGCTTGAAGCTCACGGGCTTTCTCTAACCCGTTCGCACGCGCGTCAAAAGAGGAAGCGGGACGCCCGTGGGCGTCCCGCAAGAACGGCGGAGGAAGCGGCGGGCATCACGCCCGTCGCCGGTGGCCTCTACGAGGCCTAGATGTCGTACCCCCGTACCGAAATCGCGCTCATCGTCACGGCTTGCTCCCCAGCCACGAGGTTCCCCAACCCCGCGCACCGCAACGACCTGCGACTCCCGTTCCGGCGCCGAGGGCGACGTGACGTCGCACCAGACACCATCCCGCCAGACCACTTCGGATCACGCGGCAGCACCGAAACACACAAAGACGACTCGGGAGAGTGCCCGGAGGCTGAGTCGCCCCCCCCATGCGCTTCGGGAACCTCGTACCGAACGACGCGCCACCCACGAGCGTGGGTTGCCTCTGCCACACCTTCCGAGTCGGCTTTGGCACGCGCCGCGTTCCGAACAGACCGCTTCCCAACTCCCTTGATGTCGGGGGCGGGCGTTCGGGGCTGGACTTGTTTGCTCGACATCTGTCTCACCAATCCGGCGTGCCTATCGACCAAGGCGCGCGGTGAGAAAGCCCCGATCTCACAAGCCGTGAAGGGGCCTAAACAACTCGCCAGGTGGGGCTAACGGCGGTCGCTCAGCAGGTCAGCAACTTGATCAGCGTCGTCGCGCCAGCGGGATCGGCGGCGCCACCCATGAGCAGTACGGCCCGGTCGCCTCCGGCCAGGGCGCCGCGGGCTCTCAGACGCCGGGTGACCTCCGCAACCACGCGATCCGTTCCGGCGCGCGCCGGCAGGCGCTCCGCTTCGACGCCCCAGGCCAGCGCGAGTTGGCGCACAACCACGTCGGACGTGGCGAACGCATGGATCGTCGCCTCAGGGCGCGCTTTCGAAACGCGCACCGCGGAGGCGCCGCCGCGGGTGAACACAACGATGGCGCGTACGCCGGCCGCTTGCGCGAGCGCAACAGCCGCCCGCACGACACAACGATCCGGGTCGTTCGCCCCGCCCGCGGGTACGACGGCAGCGAGCCCCCCCGCCACGCGCGCCAGCACGTCCGACTCAGCCGTGCCCAGAATGCGCTCGAGCGTCCTCACCGCGAGAACGGGATACGCGCCGACCGCCGTCTCAGCCGAGAGCAGGACGCCGTCCGCACCTTCGAACACCGCCCCGGAGACGTCGCTGACTTCGGCGCGCGTAGGACGAACGCGCGTGGTCATCGAATCGAGCATCTCCGTGGCGACGATGACAGGGCAGCCAGCGCGGTGCGCGCTCTCGACGATGAGCTTCTGCAGCGCGGGGACGTTCTCGCCGCCCACATCAACGCCCAGGTCGCCCCGGGCCACGATCGCGGCTTCGGACTCCGCGAGGATGCCGTCCAACTCCGCGATGGCCTCGCGCCGCTCGATCTTCGCCGCTATCGGCAGCACCCGCCGACCGGCCCGCTTCAGCGCGCTGCGGAGCCGAACGAGTTCCTTGCCGCTGCGGACAAAGGAGAGCGCCAGCCAGTCCGCACCGGCTTGAGCGGCGGCGCGCGCCAACGTGAGATCACGGCGCGTGGGCACTTCCAAGCCCAAGGGCACGCCGGGGAACGCCACGCCCTTGCCGCCCAGCAGCAGCCCGCCTTCAACGACCTCGGCGCTGAGGCGCGCGCCGCGGCGACTCACGATCCGCAGCCGCAAGCGGCCGTCGTCGAGGAGAACGGCGGCGCCCTGGCGGACACTGCGAACATCCGGCCAGGGGTGAACGCGCAGGCACGCGGCGTCACTACCGCTCGCCCCGGCAGCAAGCGCAATGCGCGTCCCGGCGACGAGGGCGAGTCCCGCCCCGTCGGCGAACGGCGCGACGCGCAGCTTCACCCCCGGGAGGTCCACCATGACGGCCACGTTGCGGCCTGCCGCTGTCGCGGCCTTGCGCACGCGTCGCACCCAGGGTGCGATGGCACGCTCATCCATGTGGGCGCCGTTGAGGCGTAGGACGTCGGCCCCGGCCGCGATGAGGTCGCGCAGCACGATGGGGTCTTCGCAGGCGGGTCCGACCGTGGCGACGATGCGGGTTCGGGCGTGCTTCACGCGTCCGATCCTACGGGTCAAGGACGCCCGCCGCGTGATCTAGCGCGGCGGTCTCCGTTGGTCCCTGCGGGCACTTGGGCCGGCTGGGCGACTAGCCCGGATGTTTCATGAACACAGGTTGAATCGCGCGGTCCGCGCGGGTCTTGGCGC
>JAQBWE010000252.1 GCA_027625315.1 Planctomycetota bacterium | reverse complement strand
CGCCCGCGTAGTTCGGTCGGGCCCCCGTTCCTCAGAGACCGCTCCCCACGAACCCGATCGCTTGCGGATGGGCCCTGATTCCGCGTTCGGGCGCAGGCTCGCGGCGCGCGTCGTTCCACCCCCGTCGCAGAGGGGTTGGGCGCCTACGGCGCATGGGGCCCAACCACAGAGCACTTGGTTCATGCGCGCTCAGCGGCCTTTCGCGGGCGCTTCCTTGGGCGCCTCCTCCATGCCGAAGGCCCCCGCCGCCCAGTCGTTCAGCTGGTCGGCGTAGACGAGCATCGCCACGAAGAACGCGATCGCGATCACGAGCGGCCAGGCCTTGTACCAGCGGAACGCCACGGCGTTCTCGCCGACGAACTGGCCGCCCCAGATGCCCAGGAAGTACAGCCCCACGATCGGGACCGCCATGGCGATCTGCGTGACCGGACTGGGGTCGGTGAGGATCATGCCAAGCACGAAACTCATCACGATCGCTACGCGCCAACCCTTCAGGAAGGTCGCGCGGGGCACGATGTCGACCGCCTGCAGGAACAGCATGATGAGCGGCAGCTGGAACACGAGCCCCATGCCGAACACCATCGTCAGGCACATGCTGAGGTACGCCTTCAGGCTGAACCAGCTTTGCGCTCCGATGGCCTCGTTCCACCCCACGAGGAAGCGCAAGCCGAAGGGGATCAGCAGCACGTAGGCGCACACAAGGCCGAGGGCGAATAGCCCCAACGAGACGGGGAAGAAGAGCCGCACGTAGCGCTTCTCCCGGTCGTAGAGTCCCGCCGCCACGAAGCCCCACAGTTGCCAAAGGACGAGCGGCGACACGAACACGACGCCCGTGATGAAGCAGAGCTTGATGACCTGCAGAAAGCCGTCCGCGGGATCGGGCGTCACGATCTCGCCTTCGGCGCCGACGAGCCGGGAAGCCTCGCGGAACGGTCGGATCACGAACTCCATCAGCTCGCGCCAGAAGCAGAAACTCACGATCATGCCGACGAGCACGGCTAGCACCGAGCGCCACAGCCGGGTGCGCAACTCGTCCAAGTGATCGGACAGGCTCATGCGCGGGAGATCGTCGTCCGTGTTCATGGCCCTGCCGCGGCGCAAGATCGCGACCCGGAGGATAGCGCCCGCCGACGGCTCGACCCACCCCGGGCCGTGCGCAGCGTCCGCCGCGCAGCCTGGGGGCGCAGAAGGGCGACCCCAAAACGAAAAGAAGCCCGGCCGGAGCCGGGCTTCTTCGCGGGCCTACGTTTGAGCGGGCGGCTTAGTAGTCGAGGAACGCGTCGAGGAGAGCCTCGGTGATGACGTTGGCACCGAAGGTGCGCGCCGTCTTCTTCATTTCCTCGAGCGGGTTGCTGCCGGTGGCCGCGCCCTCTTCGTCGCCCTCATCATCTTCGCCGCCCACCGTCTCGACCGGGGCGGTCCAGCTGTTGGGGACGATGATGTAGTGGGTGTTGCCATCGGGCGCATCCTGCACCACGACGTTCAGCTGGGCCAAGCGCTCCGTAGCCATCGCCTTGGGCCACTTGTCCAGCTTCGCGGCGAAGTACACGTAGACGCGTTCTCCAGCCTCATAGAAGGGGTTGTGCAGGAGATCCCCGCGCCCCGCGCTACCCGACAGGATGCGCGCCTTGGCACTGTGGTCGCCCGTAACCTTCACGATCATGATCTCGCCCTTGTTCACGCGGTTACCCGCGCGATCGTTCTGGCTGACGACGAACTTCTGGCCCACGTAGGCCTTGTCCTTCGTGCCGAGGTCGATCATGGCGGTGCCGAGCACCGTGTTCGAGACCAAGACGCTGCCGTCCACGTCATCGCGAGCGATGACGAGATCGCGCTTCTCCTTGAGCAAGCGGTTCTGCTCCTTGCGGGCCTCGACCTCACGGCTCAGGCTGGCGACGGTCTTGGACGTGTCGTCCTTGACGCGCAGCACCTCGTTCTGGGCGTTGGTGGCCTGGATGGCGTTGCGGTTGGCCCGCTCCGTCTCCTGGTTGAGGCGATCCTGCAGCTGGGTCACGTCGTTGTTGTGCGCCTCCTGGGCGGCCGTCAACTGGGTGTTGAGCTCGCCGATCGAGACGTCCTTCGCCGCCGTGTCCATGCGGAGCTGGGCGATTTCCTCACCCCAAGTCTGCATGTTCGCGCGCAGCTCATCACCCATGCGGGTGAACGCCGTGTCCAGACCAACGAGCCCCGCCTCTACCGTTCGGACGCCGCCATCGGCGTACTGGTAGAACTGGACGGTGACCGGGGTCTTGGTGAGGTCCGGGACCTGACCGGGTGCAGCGATGACCGCGCTGTACTCCTTCCAGCCCTCCATCAGAGCCAGCGCCTTGTAGTCCTCGCTGTACTCCTTGACCTTGTTCTCCCACTCCACCAGTTCGCTCTGGTAGTTGGCCTGGCCCTGGGCGTCGTCCGGATCGGCCGGCGACACCGGGCGCGAGAATTGGACGTCACCCCACTTGGCGGTGATTTCCTTGAGCTTGTCCTTGAAGGCCGTGCTCAGGGTCTCGTACTTGTACTCCTTCTCGGCGCCCGTGGCGGTCGTGTGGAGTCGGGCCTCGCGCTCGAAGGTCAGCTGTGCTGCAGCGATGATCCGCTTGAGCACGCCGTCCGTCGTGGCGCCCTCTTCGGCCCCCTTCACGACCCCTTCGGGATCGAAGTTGCCCTTGACGGCCGCGACGTCTGTGAGGCTCAGGCTGGTTTCCGTACGACGGATGTGGCTGAGATTCATGCTGGAGCTCTTCCAGCCCACCGCATTGCTCAGCTCGACCAACGCGTCGGCAAGCTTGATGCCTTCGTCGTTCAGGTCCGAGACGCGCTTCTCGGCGGCGGCGATGGCCGCCGCATTCCTCTCTTGCTTGTCCGTCTCCTGGAACCAGAGCCAGATAAAGACGAGGGCGACAATCAACGAAATGATGAATGCCCAGTTGGTTCCGCCGAGCTGGCTACCAGTCGACGAGTTCGTGCGCAGGGACCGCATGTCCGCTCTCCAGTCCGTCCTCTTGCCGTTGTCGGGCCCCCACCTACGTGTGGTGCGGGCATACCGAATCAGGGACCGGCCCGCGCGACGAGCGCAGGTCGGCCTCCCACCCGCGACCAAGGTAGCAGCCGCCTTTGCACAGCGTCAACATCCGGTTCTGGACTCGTAGACGATCGCAAATCGGGTTGCCGCCGGGGGTTCCGCTTGACCCACCCAGGCCGGTTCCTAGAGTGAGCGCCGGATCGGCCCCCTGGCCGTCCATTGCCGGTCGCGCCGCAGGGGAATGGGGCGCCCGGTCGACGCGCCACGGGCAGCGAATTGCCGCGGGGGCGCCATCGTCAGCCGTTTGTTCAGGGTGATCCACCCACCGTCCCGGCGGCGGATCACGCCCTGCGAGGACTCGTTTGCCCGACCGCACGCCCCCCGCTGCTCCCCCGCGCCGGGTTCTGGGGCTGCTGGGCGCCGTCGCCTCGGGAAAGAGCCATGTCGCTAGGCGAGCGGCGGCCCTGGCCGGCGGCCGAGTGGTAGACGCGGACGCGCTGGCCAAGGAGCTCCTAGCGCTCGCAGCCGCCGACGGCCGGCTCGAAGCCGCGCTGGGGGCTGGCTTCGTGCAGGCGGGCCGACCGGACGTCGCCGCCCTGGCGACCCGGGTGTTTTCCGATCCGCAGCTCCTCGCGCGTCTGGAGGCGCTGCTGCATCCGCCCGTCCGGACCGCGCTGGTGGCGGCCGTCGGCCAGTTCCGCGCCGCGGGCCCGGAACCCCTGCTCATTCTTGATGTTCCGCTCCTCCTCGAGACGGCGCTTGATCGCTACTGCGACGCCCTCTGGTACGTTGCGGTCCCCGACGCGCTCCGCCTGGAGCGTGCGGCGGCCCGGGGGCTCGACGCCGAAACGATCCGGCGACGCGAAGCCCACCAAACCCCCCGCGAGCGCAAGCGCGCCCGTGCGGATCTCGTGATCGAAAACGACGTGGCGCCTGAAGCCCTCGACGCGCAGCTGCGCGCGGGGTTGCGGGCGCTGGGCATCGTGGCACCCGGTGCCGCGGATGCCTCGTCCCCCTAGCAGGTCGCCCTGCTCGTCCCCCGACGGAGTGCCGTGATGGCAGCAAAGAAGAAGGCCGGCGCCAAGAAGAAGGCAGCCAAGAAGGCCGCCAAGAAGAAGGCCGCGCCGAAGAAGGCGGCGGTCAAGAAGAGCGCCAAGAAGGCGGCCAAGAAGGCCGCGCCGAAGAAGGCGGCCGCCAAGGCGAGCGCTACAGCGCCGGACGCTGAGCCCCAGGCCGCCGCCCCCGACAAGGCAACGCCTTCGGTCGCGCTGCGACGCGGGCGCCGCATGGTGGTCGACCGGTCGACGGCGCCGAGCGAGATCCCGATCATCCCGCCGCTGCCCGATGAGGACGAGATGGTGGCGCCCG
>JAQBWE010000251.1 GCA_027625315.1 Planctomycetota bacterium | reverse complement strand
GAGCGCCGTGCGCGGGCGCGGATGCAGGGCCGCGAGCGCCTTGGCGACCGCCGTGCGCGCAATCCAGTGCGCCCGACCGCCGCCCCGCTCGAACGCATGCTGGATCGCCGCGAGATCCTCCGCCGTGCCGATGCGGGCGAGCGCCAAGATCGCGCTCGTGCGCACAAACCACTGCGCGTCTTCCTCGCCCGCCATCTGCAGCGCGTTGAGCACCAAGCGGCGCATCTGCGGCCCGCCGAGATCGCCCGCGGCCATCAGCGCCGCGGCGCGCACCGCACCGATCGGGTGCGCGGCGTGGCGCACGAGCACGTCGTCCTGGCCCTCCACGTGCAACGCGCCGAGGGCGAGCAGCGCGGCAGGCAGGACGGTGGGATCTCCTTCGACGGAGATCAGGCGCACGACGGTGCCGCCAGCCGCCCGGGCGTCCAGGCGCACGAGCGCGTTGAGGGCGCCGCGACGGACGACCGGCTCGGGATCGAAGACAGCCTGCTCCAGCGCGCGCACGGCCCGCGACCTGTCGGGGCCGGGCGCGGCGAGGGCGAGCATGTTCGTCGCCTGCAGCCGGCGCGCTGGCTCCGTGTGCTGGAGCGCAGCGAGCGCGGTGTCCATGCCATCGGCGGCGTGCGCCGAGACGCAGCACGCGCCCAGGACCACGGCCACCAGCAGGCGACGAACCCGAACGCGCATGCCCCCCACGATACGCGCGGGCCGCGCGGAGCCGGCTCGCCTACGAGCCGAAGTCCAGCCTGGCGGTGGCCGTACCGGTCGCGAAACTGATGATCATGATCTTGGTCAGGCTGAGCTTGGCGTGGGTGACCCAGCCCCAGATGAAGGCCCAGATGCTGCACGTGACGATGCCGAGGACCCCGTGCACAACGTTCTTCGTCTGGAAGAACTTCACGAGCACCATGATCCAACATACGAGCGACCCGAGGCTCGCAAGCCCACCGAGAATCTGTTCCATGAGGCCTCCCAGCCTGGACGCCCGGCGGACCCGGGCCTGAACCAACGATGGGAGGCATGCTAGCGGCGTCGCGCGCCGGCGGAAAGGGCCCAGTTGGGCCCGTCCCGCCCAGCGGCGGAGTGCGGCTACTTGGCGGGCGCGGGCACGATCTCGATGACTTCCTCGCCGAGGACGAAGATCAACTGCTCGCCCAGGGCCAGCAACTTGGCCACCTTGTCGCCGCGTCCGAGCAGCTCGAAGTAGGCCTCGCTCCAGGCCTCGATCTTGCGGGTCTGGGCCTTGCCGTCGTAGGCCTTGTCCACCCACACGCCGTCGTGGCGCTTGACGAACGTCTTGCCGTCGACGGCCTTGACCAAGGCGCGGATATCGTCCAGCCCGTCCTTGGCGTCCTCTTCCTCGTCGAGGTTGGCCGCCTTCTTGAGCCGTGCGATCTCTGCGCTGGCCTTGGCCTTGTCCTCGCCGGAGTCCATCTTGCCTCCGGCGCCGCCGCCGAAGCCAGGGGCGGCCTGCTCAGCCGCCGGGGAGCGCGGGGACGGAATCGCGCCACCGGGGCGGCCGTCGAGCCCACGCCGCTCGCGGCGATCCCAGCCTGCCCGCCCCGGCTCGGCGCCGGCTGTGGGCGAATCGACCATCTCGCCGTCCTCCACCACCAGGCCGGCGGTGTAGGGCGTCACGATGGCGTGGCGGGTGGCCAACTTCACGACCTCGTCCACGAGCTCGCGGTTCTCGCCGTGCAGGCGAATCTCGTCGAGCAGGAACGCGACCTTGCGATGCGCCCAGAGCCGCGGCAAGTAGCTCGCGCCGTCCTTGGCTGCCAGGGTCGCGTTGTGCTCGTAGACGTGCTCGCGCTCCCCCACGCGCCCGCGCAGCAGGATCGTCCGATCGCCCGCGGCCTTGTAGCGGCCGAACAGCACGATCTGACCGCCGGCAAACAGGTCGGGCAGGCGCTTCGGATAGACGTCGTAAACGCCCTCACCGAATTCCACCGCGAGATTGCTCATCACGGGCTGATCGACCTTCTTGAAGAAGCGGCTCGTGACGATCTCGAGGTCCTCGCCCGGCGAGACGTAGTCGCGCGTGCCGTTGGTGATCTCCGCGATGCGATCCAGCAGCGTTACGTCGAGGTCGTAGCCGACGCCGAACGTGAATACGCGCGTGCTCGCGCTGTTGGCAGACTTGACGTTCGCCACGATCTTGTCGGGGTTGGTCTCCTGCACGGTGGGCTTGCCATCCGTGATGAATACGACCAGGAACAGGCGGTCGTCCGTGCGCATCGCCAGCGCGCGCTGGAGCGCACCGTCGATGTTGGTGCCGCCCGCCGCCTCGAGTCCGGCGACGTGATTCACAGCGGCTTCCTTCATCTCGCCGGTCGCCTCGACAAGGCCCTCACGGAACGGGTAGAGCTCGGTCGAGAAGGCGAGCACGTTGAAGCGATCGCCCGCGCGCAACATGCGAACGCCGTACTGGATGGCCTTCTGGGCCTGCTCCATCTTGGGCCCGGCCATCGAGCCGCTCTTATCCACGACGTACACGACGTCCTTCGGCACGCGCTGGTCGGTGCCGACCTGCACGCGCGGAGCGAAGACGGTCATGAAGGTGCCGTCGAGGCCGACTTCCTTGTGGCTCTGCACCGAGAAGCCCACGCGATCGGGGCTGCGGCCGATGTAGAGCAAGAGGTCCTTGTCCTGCACGCGATCGGAGCGCTCGTAGCTCACGCGCGCGGCGCGCTCGCCATCGCGGGTGATCTCGACGGCGTGCGACGGGCTATAGAGGGTCTTGATGTCGACGCTGCTGCGGACCTTGATGTCGAGCGAGGCCTTCTGCACGGCGCTGCTGTTGAGTCGGTCAGTCGCCAGCGGGTAGCGGAACTCCAGCGTGCCCGCGTCCTCCGAGAGGACCTGCTGGTACGAGATGCGGATGGTCAGGTCGGCGTGCGGCATGATCGGGAACACGCGGGCGCGGAAGAGGCCGCGGCCCATGTACTCAAGTAGGCCGGGGTCGCGCTGGCGGGCGACGATGCTTTCGTAGATGCGGCGCGCCTCGTTGCGCTCCATCACCTCGCCCTGCACCATCTTGCCGCCCATGGTCATCGCGAACTTCGAGACGACCGCGCCCTCAGGGAGGGGGAACAGGTACGTGCCCTCCAGCTGCCGACCGGTGTTGTTGTGAAACACCTGCTCGACCGTCACGAGCGCGATGGCGTCGTCGACCTCAGCCGTGACGGCGTGACCGCGCAGCACGACCGGCGGCACCCGTTCGATCCGGCGCCCGGTCCGGATCTCCGGCGTGTCGGAGATCAGGATCCCGTTGGCGTGAGCCGTCGGGGCGGCGAGGCCTACGACCCCAAGAAACAGGGCGATGAGGGTGAAGCGCGGGGCGCCGGGCAGCAGGGAACGAGGCATGGGAGGTCTCCTTCGCCCCCGTTGGACACGCTCGGCCGGGCCCGGTTCCGCCCGGCGCCTGATTCAGGGCGCCTGAGGCTACGCGCCGGGTCCCGGGGCCGGCTCGGCAGCCCAGGCGCGGACGTCGCGATAGGCGTAGGGGATGCCGAAGCGGTCGTGCAGCGCCTTGATGCGGCCGAGGTACGGCTCGTGCACCTCCTCCGGCGTCGCCCCCGGGTACGGAGGGCAGAAGTAGGTTCGGCAGCCGAGCATGCGGCCCGCACGGGCCTTGCAGAGTCGATCGGCCCCCCACGCGGGGCACTGCTTGGGATCCGCATTCACGCGCGGGGCGTCGCGCAGGAAGTACGCCGCCTCGAGCGTCGAGGCGTACAGGCGGTGGCCGTAGGCGTCGAAGTCGCAGCAGTTGCCGCTCGCAGAACACGTGAAGCCATGGCGCGGGATGTCGCGCGTCACTTCGTCGTAGAGCAGCTCGAGCGCGCGGTACGCGCCCTCCCAATCAGGCTCCGTCGGCGGCGGATACTCGGCGTTGAACCGGCTCGTCACGCGCGTCTCCGGCGGACGCGCGTGCTTCTTGAGTAGCGGCGCCGGGTCGCCCTGCTTGATCCGCTCGATCTCTTCCAGGCTGTAGAGATCGCCCTGATCGATGCCCTCGCAGCGACCCTTGGTCTGCTCCCACTCCGCGCGATCGGTGAGGACCGGCTCCCAAAACGGAAACGACGAGCAGCGCTCCGGCTTCACCGCGTACACGGTGCAGCGTCCGTCGGTGAGCATCGAGCAGTCGCCGTTGTCGCGCTCCTTCAGCGAGAAACGCTTGCCCACACGGCGCACGAACCGCTGGGAGAACGTATGGGCCGAGAGCCCGCGCGCGCGGGCCATGCGCTTGATGTCGTCCTTCGTCACCCAGACGTGGCCGGGCTCACCCGTGCAGCACTGCCCGCAGGCCGTGCATCGAAATCGCAGGCCGTCTGCGTACCAGGGCGCCGGCTCGCTGGCGCTCACCGCCGCCGCTTCCGGCGGGGCACGGGC
>JAQBWE010000250.1 GCA_027625315.1 Planctomycetota bacterium | reverse complement strand
CGCCGGGCCGATCGGGGCGCGGAGCATCAGGGGCCGTATCAGGGCGGGTGACCGGCGCGGGCTTCGGCGCAGGCTTGGGCGTCGCCGGGGTCTTCCCGCCGTTCCCTCGGACCTCAGCCGTGACGACCTCGATCGCCTTGGCCAGCTGACGGTCGTTGCCCTTGATGCGGTCCTCACTCGTGAGCTCGACCAGGATGTCGGGCTGCACGCCCAGGCCCTCGAGGTTCGTCCCGTCCATGCCCTCATACCGCGTCCGAGGGATGCGGAACGTGGAGCCGTCAGAGAGCGTGATGTCGTTCGTGCCGATGACGCCGCCGGGCGTCGGTACGCCGATCACCTTGCCGACACCGCGCGCCTTGAAAATGAACGGGAACACCTCCGCATCGGAGAACGAGCGCTCGTTGATGAGCACGACGACCGGCTTGTCCCAGTACAAGGCCGGCTGGGTCATCTTGATGGGCGAGCCGCGCATGGACACGCGTGCGTAGGGCACGGCCGTGAGGATCTCCAGCAGCTGCTGGTGGATGTTGCCGCCACCGTTCTCGCGCACGTCCAAGATCATGCCCTTGACCTTCGGGCGTCGGTTCCATTCGGCGACCGCACGCTGGAAGCGCTGCAAGTTCTGCGGGTTCATCGCATCGAGATGGATGTAGCCGATCTCGCCCTTGGTCTCCTCTTGCACGGTCTTCGCGCAGGTCATCACCCAGCGGCCATGCTCCATCTGCTGCAACTGCCGACCCGCGATGGGCTTGACCGTCTCCTCACGCGGCTCGCCGGGGCCGTCGGCCGTGATCGGCCGGAATCGAACGCGCAGTTCCTTGCCAACCGTGCCGGCGAGAAGCTGGTCGAGGTCGGTGGTGGCATCCACCTTCTTGCCCTGGATGGCGATCACCTCGTCGCCGACGCGCAGGCCGGCTTGATCGGCCGGACCCTTGGTGAAGATTGCCTGGACCGTGCGCCCGCCACTCGGGCCGGCCGCGTCGGCGAAGTCGACACCGAGATACCCGGTGGCCGGCGCGGAGGAGGCCACCGCGTTGGACGGGCGGCTGCCCCCGAAGATGCCGAGATGGCTCGCATTGAGCTCAGCCAGCATCTGCCGGATCACGTTGTGGAACTCGTCCTTGTTCTCGGCATCGATCGCCATGTCGCGATACTTCTCGCGCATCTGCTTCCAGTCGACGCCGTGCATCTTGGCGTCGTAGAAGCCGTTGCCGAGGGTCACCCAGGCCTCGTCGAAGAGGTTGGCGAGCTCTTCGCGCACGTCCACGTCGACCGTGCCGTTGAACGTCACCTTCTCGCGGTTCTCAACCGAAGTGGGCGCGGGCACGCGGTAGATCTCTTCGCGGCCGGTGGCCCCAACCGAGAAGTAGATGAAGTCGCCACGCGGGCTCCAGCACGCGGTGGAGCCATCCCGCGAGAGCTGCATCGACGGACCGCCCGCGGCGCTCACGACGAACACGCCCTGAGACGATCCCGTAGCGGTGTTGAAGATCTCATACGACAGCAGGGCGCCGTCCGGCGACCAGTTCGGAACCTGCATGAACGCCGATCCGTCCGTCACGCGCCGCACGTTGCCCCCGTCGGCGTCCATGATGAAGATCGCCTGGTTGCCCTCGCGCGCGCTGTCGAATGCGACGAAGCGCCCGTCGGGGGAGTAGCAGGGGTCGTCGTCAGCCGCGTCGTGGTTGGTCAGGCGCGTCGCCTTCTTGCTGGCGACCTCGACGCTCCAGATTTCGCGGTTGCCGCTGCGCTCTGAGCAGAACACGAGGTTGCCGCCGTCCGGCGACCAGTTGTGGAAGAAGTCCCCGGCCTTGTCGTCGGTCAGCTGGGTCAGGCCGCCCGATCCGAGGTCGAGGAGCCAGATGTCACTGTTGCCACTCCTGTCGCTCTGGAACGCCAGCGTCTGACCGTTGGGGCTGAAGCGCGGCCACTCGTCCTTGTGCGGCCCCGAGGTGACCCGGCGCGCGTCGCCACCGTTGCCGGCGGTGATCCAGATGTCGCCGTGCAGGCTGAATGCCATGCGGGCGCCGTCCTTGCTGAGATGAACCTGCTGGGCGCCTGAGTTGACGGTGCGCTTCTCGCGCCCGCTGTGGCGACGGTCGCCGGAAACAACCAGGGGCAACTCGACGTCCTTGGGCTCGGCCTGGCTCAGGTCGGCCGTGTGCAGGCGACCCCAGCGCTCGAAGACCATCGTCTTGCCGTCCGCGCTCAGCGCCGGACGCTGAACGTCGTTACCGGTGTACTTCGTGAGCTGACGTCGGTCACCGCCGGGCGTGCCGTTGGTCTCGACCGGCACGGCGTAGAAATTGGCCACGCCCTTCTCTTCGGCGACGAACCAGATCTCCTTGCCGTCCTTGGAGAAGAAGGGATAGCGCTCGTTGCCTTCGCTCTTGATGATGCGTGTGGGCAAGCCGCCGGCGGCCGGCATCGTGTAGATGTCGTAGTTCGCCGAACCGCTGTAGTTGTCCTGATAGATCGTGTTGAAGCCGCGAACATAGACGATGGACTTGCCGTCGGCGGAGTACGCGCCATCGCGACCACCGTCGCGCGTGAGGCGACGAACGGGCCCACCCGTGACAGCCATCTCGTAGAGGTCGATACGGAACCGCGAGGGGTCGCGGTCGGAAGCGAACAGGATGCTCTTCCCGTCCGGCGACCAGTCGCACATGATCTCGAGGCCGCTGTGGAACGAGATGCGCTCGGCTTCGCCGCCCGTCACGGGCATGACGTAGATGTCGTAGCTGCCGTCGCGCGTCGAAGAGAACGCGATGCGCGTACCGTCGGGACTCACCCGCGGCAACGTGTCTTGCGCCTCGTGAATCGTGAGGCGTCGAGCGGGGCTCTTGCCGTCCGTGTCGGTGATCCAGATATCACCGCGGTACGAGAAGACGACCTGCTTGCCATCCGCCGTGAGCGAGGGGTAGCGCAGGCCGCGCGTGTACTTCTCGGCGGCGTCTGCCGGACCTGCGAGTAGCGCGCAAGCGACGAGCGCGGCGAGGGCTGAGAGGACGAAACGGTGCGTTCCGGACATGGGGTTCTCCCGTCATGAGGGGCGAACCGGTCAGCGTATCAGGCAGCCCGCGGCCGGGCTCCCGAGGACGGGGAGAGTCCGGACTACTCGTCGTCCTCGTAGAGCGGGACCCCGTCGAGGCGCAGGAGGTCGCCCCCCAACTGGTCGCGCGCGGCGCTCAGGCCTTCGAGCCGCGCCTTGAACGAGTCCAACGTCCCGGTGGGCCGCTCCACGTGCTCCTTGATCGCGTGGTAGCTCTCGACCAGCCGGTCGAGGCGCCCGCGTGACGCGGGCGGCACGGCGTCGTCCGCGAGGACGCGTTTCGACTCGTCGCGCATGGTCGACAACTCGGCCCCATCGAACCCGCGAATGTGCTCCATCAACAAGACGCGGGCGGACTGCAGCCCCTCATTCAGGTCGCGTCCCTCTTCGATCGCACTCTCCATCGCCAGCACATAGATCTCGCCCGCGAACACGTACGCCCCGGCCGAGCGCCACAACGCGGCGGCCAGCACGCGGAAGCGATGCAGCGCCCCCATCGTCGCACGGTCCGCCGGCGACGTCGCGCGACATCGCGCGAGGGAAGCGCGCAGGCTGCGGAGCGGCAGACAGAAGCCGAGGCCGTCCTTGTCGTACGCCTTGAGCGTCACGACGCCCACGACATCGCCGCGCCGGTCGAATACGGGCCCACCGGAGTTGCCCGGATTGATCGCGATATCAAGTTGGTAGTACGTCTTCCCGTCGATCTCGGCCTCTGTGCTCAAGAGCCCTCGACTGATCGCGTTGCGCAGGATCTGACCGTTGCCCATGCCGGGGCTCCCAATCACCGTGATCTCCTCCCCGCGGGAGAACTCGTGGCGCTCCGCCATCGGCAGCGGCGGCAGGTCGATCGAGAGCGCGAGGAATGCGAGGTCCAGCTCCGGGTCCTCGTAAAGCAGCGTGACGCCGTAGTTGCCGCGCAGATGCTTCGCCGCATCGGGAAACTGCACCTTCACTTCCCGCAGCAACTCGTCCTCGATGACGTGCCGATTCGTCGCGAGGATGCCGTCCGCCACGAGGAACGCGGTGCCAGAGCCGTTGCGTCCGAGCACGATCGCCACCGACGGCGAGGCCCGCGCGACGACTTCCTGCGTCGAGAGGTCGCGCGGGGCCGCGGCGGGCGCTGCTTGCGCCTCTTCGTCAGGGACGACCGAAGTCGCGACCTCAGGCGGCGCGGCGATGAACTCGGGCAAGGGCTCTGACGGCTGGCTGCGATGGATCACGAGCGCGACGATGGCGACGACCCCGACCAGCATGGCCAGCACAAGTCCGGGGTGACGCGCCAGGGTGCGCGCGAGATCCGCGTTCGGCGGTCGGCTGGCGGGCGGCGTTCCCCGGCGGCGACC
>JAQBWE010000249.1 GCA_027625315.1 Planctomycetota bacterium | reverse complement strand
GGCGGCAAGACGGAGGCCTCGTTGGACGCGCTGCGCGCGGCCACCGCGGCAGCACCTGACGCGCCGCGCCCGCACCTGCGTTACGTTCGCGCCCTCCTGGCCCAGGGCCGCCGGGCGGAGGTCCGAACCGAGTACGAGGCGCGCGCCGCGCGGCCCGAAGCGACCGACGCGGAGCGCACGATCGCGGAGAGGCTGCGCACGACGGGTGCCTCTTCGAGTCTCCGACGCGTCTACACCGCGGCGGCCGAGCGCAATCCTGAGACCGCTTGGTGGCGGCTGGCGCTCGTCGAGGTCGAGAGTGCGGAGGCTGATGCGTGGAATCGCCGCCGCTTAGATGCCATCGATCGCCACGACCGAGGCGCCGAGCGCGAGGCGTTCCTGCAGGCGCGGGGTGCCATGCGCCGAGCGCAACGCGCGCTGGAACGCGCCGACGAGGTCGAGCGGGATCTGGCCGAGGTGCACCTCTATCGCGGGATTCTGCGCGGGATCGAGGGCGACCTGCAGTCCAACGACGTGGGCAAGCAAGCCTCCTACCGCGCGGCGCTGGATGCGTTCGCGACGGCCACGCGACGCGATCCTCTGCTCGTGGAGGCGTGGAGTGGATTGGGCGATGCGCACTTCCGCTTGGGGGATCAACGCGAGGCGCTGATCGCCTATCTCGAAGCCGTTCGCCTCGCCCCGGCAGATCCTGACCTGCGCATCGGCCTGGGCGTTGTCCTGCACGATGTCGGGCGCTTGCGTGAAGCGGGGGACCAGTACCGCCACGCGGCGGATCTGCGGCCCTGGGACGCCGACGCGATGCTGCGCTACGGCGACGTGCGGTCGGACGCGCGTGACTACCGCGGCGCGCTAGTCGCGTACGACGAAGCCCTGCGCCGCGATCCGAAAGCGCTGGACGCGCACTACCGCAGCGGCGTGATTCACGAACATCTCGGTCGGCCCGCGGAGGCGCGTGCGGCGTACGCGCGCTACGTCGACTTGGGTGGCACGCGTGCCGCCACGGTGGAGCGGCGCATCGAGCGGCTCCTACGACAGGCAGGCCGATGAGGGTGGTCGTGTCCGCGCATCCGTTCCTCTCTCTCCTGGCGGCGCTGCTCATCCTTGGCGGCTGCAGCGGGGAGGAACCGGAACCCGAACCGGGCGCGTACCTCGCGCAGGCGGACACGGCGTTCGCCGCGGGCGAAGCCGCCCAGGCGGGGGGCGACATGCCAGCCGCCGTGGGGGCCTGGGCCGACGCAGGCGATGCGTATCGTCACGCCTTCCGCCTCATGGACCCGCAAGCCGAGGCCGCACCCCAGCGCGCGTTGGTGGCCTTTCGGGCCGCGCGTTCGTTGGCCAAGGCTGCTCTGCATGGCACGGCGCCTGAGTACGTGCGCTTTCGTGCGCAGCTCGCCCTGACGTGGCTGGACGAAGCGGAGCGGCTTGCGCCGTCCCTGCGTCAGGTGCACTACGAGCGCGCGCGGCTGTTTGACAGCAACATTCCGTCCGTGACCGACTTCATGGCGGCGTTCGGCGCCTACACGCGCTACTTGCAACTGGTGGGCGCGGAGCAGGTGCCCAGCGAGTCCGAGCGCCCGCGCGTGGAGCATGCCCGCACGCGCGTGGCCGCCCTCGGGCCCCACGACGACACCACCGACAAGTAGTCGTTCCCCGCCCTCAGGGAAGCGTGGCGGCGCCGACGTGTACGTCCGCGTCCACGTGGGCCCGCGCCTTGACCACGAGGCCCGGAAGGGCGAGGCCGGCAGGGACCTCCCACGTGAAGAGCGCGACCCCGTTCGTGATCCGGGCCTGGCCTTGCATGAGTACGAGGTCGTTGGCCGCTGCGTGATTGGCTCTGACGCGCTCGGCGCTCGCGGGATCGGACGCATCGATGGGGGTGTGCGGGACGGTGGGTCGATGGGAGCGCGGCCGCTCCAATTGCGCGCGCACCGTGGTGCCTTCCGCAACCCCACGGACCTCGACCTGGACGGTTCTGCGCTCCTCGTCCACGGCGACGGCCACGGCGAGATCCGTGCGCGGCAACGCGACGGGCGTCGCGGGATCACCGAGCAAGGCGTACATCCACGCGCCCTCGCGCGCGAGGCGCGCGGCAGGCGCGCCCCCTAGTGTCGCAATCGCGGCGCGCACGATCTGACGGTTGCTCGGATCGAGCGTCTCGGTGACGGCCCGCTCCAAGATGGTGCCGAGCGGCGGGCGCGCTTCCGCGCCACTGGTCATGGCGCGCGCGATGGATTCGCCCATCAGCGCGTTGAAGCCGGGGTGGCAGACACGCGTGGCGCCCCAGTAGGCAATCGGTCCCTCAGGCTGCCGCAGCAGCGCTTCGCCGATGCCCACGCCCCGCGTGCCGTCAAACATCGCTGTGGTGCACGCGAGCACGAAGACGATCGGCGGGGTGGAGCGCACGGCCACCCGGGGCGCATCCCGCACATGCAGGATCGGATACGTCTGGCTCCTCACCTGCAGCGTATCGAAGCCCTGGGCGAAGCCGTGGCCGACGTACGTGAAGAACAGCGCGCCGTCGTTGATCCCCTCCACCACATGGGCGTGGAACTCCGGCGCGGGCCACATGTACGGCGAGGCCGGGTCGGCGTAGGTGACGGCGATGTCGTACGCGGCCGGGATCGACTCCGTTAGCACGCTGCGGAAGCGGCCCTCGATCAGGCCGTCGATGAACGCCCCGAACCGACCCGGACTCGTGATGAACCGCAGGAGCTGGCGCGAGTCCGCCACGGGCGGCGTGGCTTCGTAGCGAATCAGGCGCGTGACGTACGCGTCCATTTCCGCGGCCGTTTCGAAGGGCAGGCGTCCGATCTGTGGGCCCGGCGCGGCGGGATCCGCGCGGACGTACATCAAGTCCGCTGGCGTGGCGCCGTTGTACATCGTGCGCGCCATGGGCACGGGAATCGTGACGTCATCACCGATGTCGGTTCGGTCGAGTGTCGCGTCGCCCGCGAGGACCACGTAGCGCAGCGGAGCATCCGGGCGCATCTGAAGGTCGCTCAAGAACGTGTGAAGCGCCAGGGCCGTGGCTGAGCCGTAGCCATACGCATCGTAGACATCCACGACCGGCACAACGACGGAGGGCAGGCCGCGCGCGGTGCGGTGCGCCGCGAGGCGGCGGGCAGGTATCAGCAACGGCGGCGTCGCGACGATCACGTGTTGGGCGCGGCCAGCCGTGGCGAGGGGCGTAGCGCGTGCGCCGGCGGGCGCAGGCACGACGACGTGGGCACTTGACCAGGGCACGAGGCGGGCGCCCTTGCCCACGAGACGCACCGCGTCGATGTAGAGGGTGCCGCGGTCCTCAGAGACATCCCGCGCGGGCGGCGGACCCGGCGGCGGCGACACGTTGCGTAGCGTCAGGGGCTGCGCGTGATCGGGGACCATTCCCGGAGACAGGGCGAAACGTACGATGTGCTCGCTCGAAGGATCCGGACTGGCCACGCGGCCCAAGGCCACGTCGCCCCAGGTGCCCTCGAGCACCGCGAGGCCATCCCACGTTCCGTAGATCTCGACTTCCAGCGTCTGCTCCGTGCCGGGCTCGGCGCCGAGCGCATCCAGCACGAGCTTCAGTTCCTGCCCCGGCGGCGCCATGCCCAGAAACCAGCGCGGCAGCGTGGCGCTGGCGGGATCGTAGATGGCGGGCGTCGCCGCGGGCAGCGCGCCGTGTACGCGATCAAACGCCACTTCGCGTGGCAAGGCAACGCCAGCCACGGGCGGGGACTCCAGCGCCGGTCCGGGACTGTCGAGTCGTTCGAGCTCGTAAGTGGCGATGCCGGTGCTCTCACCGGGGAGGCCGCGGGCTGCGAAAAAGAGCGCACCTGCCTGCCCATAGAGGGTGACGGGCTCGCCGTCGCGGCGGAGCACGAGCAGGCGGGGGTCGTCAACGCCCAGGGCGCGCCACGCGGCCTCGTCGATGCGGCGCGGCCCCTCGCCGCGCACGGTCAGGAGGGCGATGCGGTTGGTGGGCGGACCTTCCTCGGCGCGCGCGACGGCGCCCATGGGAAGAAGCAGGAGGAGCCAGACCACGCGCCGCATCCGCGCATGGTAGCCGGGCTGTTCGGGGCGGTTCGCGGCGCGGCACCGAGTGACGCGCGGGATCCCGCCGGGGTGGGGCTACGATGCGGTCCGACCCAAGGAGACGGCCGCTGTGAGTCCGATTGCGCGCGTGCTGATTACCTCCCTCGTGCGCTTCGCGCTGCTGTTCTTCGCGGGCTGGTTTGCCTTCGCCGAGGACGCGCTCGGCGGTGAGGCGCCGATGGTGTCGCGCATCGGGCTCGTGCTCATGTGCCTGGTTCTGTCGATCTTGGTCGGCGAAGTGGATCGCCTGCGCACGCACTTTGGCCTGCTCGTTGGCGCCCTGCGGGCCGCGGGTGGAGGCGGCGCCGCGGCCTCGCTCGGCGCCCTC
>JAQBWE010000248.1 GCA_027625315.1 Planctomycetota bacterium | reverse complement strand
GCCCGGGAGGAGACACACCCGGCGGTGCGCGCCGAGGCGGCGCGGGCCCTCGGCCGGCTCAAGGTGGAGGGCGCCTACGACCTACTCATCGGCCTGCTGGCCGTGGACAGCGATCAGGATGTTGTCCGCACGGGCGCCGTGGACGGGTTGCGCGCGCTGGGCGATGCGCGGGCCGTGGACGCACTGCTCCCGCTGCTGCACTACCGCTGGGGCAAGGGCGCGAACCACGTGCTGCGCCACCACACCCTGGATGCCGTCACGGCCCTGCTGCCTGACGACCGGCGCGTGCACGCGGCCTTGATCCCGCTGCTGCAGGATCCGTACCACAACATGCGCAGCTGGGCGGCCGAGGCGGCCGGGAAGTACGGCGTCCGCGCTGCGATCCCGACGCTGACCGAGGTGAGCAAGGACGACTGGAACGACGGCGTCAAAGGCGCGGCGCGCAAGGCGCTGGAACGGCTCGACCCGAAGGCGGCGGACGACGACACGCCGAAGCGCAAGAAGAAGAAGTAGGCCCGGGCGCTCCGAGGCGCGTTCGCCGCACGACCGGAGGCGCGATCGACCCTAGTCCGCGGCCTTGGACGGCTCGGTGATCTCCCAGCCCTTGGCGCGCTCCTCTTCCTGGATCTCTTCCAGGAGCTTCGCGCTGTCGAGCGGGTCCGCGCCTTCGGTGAAGTTCTCACCGGCCGCGTACAGGTCGGCGTTCTTCTGCTCCCAGTCCGCGTACTCGGCCGGCAACTCGTGGTCAGGCCAGATCGCGTTGACGGGGCACGCGGGAATGCACGCCTCGCAGTCGATGCACGTATCGGGGTCGATGACCAGCATGTGCGGGTCCTTGATCTCCCAGAAACACGCGACGGGGCACTCCACGACGCAGTAGGTGTAGCGGCAGTCGACGCAGCGACCGGTGACGACGTGGGTCATGTGGTTTTCTCCGGGGTCCCGACCGCCGGGAGCATACCCACGGCGGAGGGCGTGGCCAAGACCTGCGGCCTGCAGCGAGCTCTCTGGGGCTGGATCGGAACGCGCCAGCTTGGCGACGAGGTCAGCACTGCTTGGCTACGAGATCAGCGCGAGCCTCGCTCCGAGGTCAGTTCGAGCGCGGGCAGCTGCAGTCGAGCGCCGGCGAGGGCCGCGGGCAGCCACCGCACTCGCTCTCGTAGACGTGCTTGCCGGACCAGTCGCGGCAATCCGTCGTGGGGCCGCACTTCTCGGTGGCGCGCCACTCCCAGTAGCCGGCCTCGTACACCTCTTCGACGTACTTCACGTCGTACTGCGGGGGCACGTACGTCTTGCGGCAGCGCGTCACCGGACGCGTCTCGACGACCGTTTCGTACTCAGCCGGGTGCGTGTAGCAGAAGCGGACCTTGTCCTCTTGGACGGTCTTGCTGCACCACTTGTATTCAGCGGGGCGGTACTTGTACTGCCAGCAGCCGCCGTCGCACTCCCAGCGATAGCCGCCGGGCTTCGCCTGCACGAGCGTGTCGGTGCAGGTCTGGCAGCACGGGTCGACGGGATGCTCGACGGGCCCCTTGACCATGACCTCGCGGGCCGAGGTCTGCATGACCGTGACCGGCTCGCTCTTCATGGAGCTGCCGCACGTCTGCACGAGCTTGGGCACCATGCGCGTCTTCGCGGGCACCCACACCTTGCAGTAGCGCTTGCTGGGATCGGGATTGGCCGGGAGGCTGGGCAGCGCTTGCGCGATCCCGTTCTGGGTGCCGGCACTGGTGCAGCCGGTCAAAGCCGAAGCGACGAGCGCGGCAAGCACGAGCATGGACGTGCGCATGATGAACCTCCTACGACGGCCGCCTGAACGGCGGCGTCCTCCCGGGGAGGATTGGTACCATGGGGGGCCCCGCCGCGAAACCCCGGCGCCGCCATTCGTTGGGCTCGGCGTGGCCGCCCACCCCCCTGTTCGAGTCACGAGTCGGTCACGGAGCACCCATAGGCAGCCCGCAGCCAGCCGGGTACGATCCGACCGTCGTCTCCCCCGGCGATGAGAGAGAAGAGCCCAGGACCATGGCGAAACCGGACCCCAGGCCCCACGAGCCGGTTCACTCGATCGACCCGCTCGACACGAGCGGGTCGTACACGCTGCACCGCGAGCTCAAGCTCAATGAGATGTTCACCCGCCGGGAAGCCCGGCTGGTGGGGTCTCTCCAGGAGTTCTGCCGCGATCGGCCAGGCACAACCGCCGCCGATGTACGCGCCGCGCTTGCCCAGGGATTCAACGGCCTGGGCGCCATCGCGACCGCGATCGAGGCCTATCCCTCGCTGCAGGACCGCGCGAAGCTCGGCGGCATCGTGCGCTCAGGCGAGACCCTCATGCGGCATCTGCTTGAGGCGGGTGATCACGGACTCGAGTGGGCCCTGCCGACCAAGGCCTTGCTCTCGCGAACCTACGGCATCGCCAAGGTGAACTTCTGGACCTCCCTGCAGTTCGCGCTCGCGCGCAAGGGCGCCCACGCGAAAGCCAAGGGGTTGGCGAAGAGCGTCGGAGAGGCCATCGAAGAGGCCGTCTACACGCGCCTCGCGGAAGAGCTCTACGCGTCGTACGTGACCTCCAAGCAGATGGATCCGGAAGTAAAGTTGCTCGCCATCACGCAGCTGATGCAGCTGTGGGAAGGGCGCGTCGGCTTCGCCACCTACAGGTTCTGCCCGATCCTGCGATCCGCGTGGGCGGCGCGCTGCCGGGCCCCGCGCGTCTTCGGCACGATGATGGGCACCACGGAGATCGCCAGCCTGCTGTTCCAGGACTGCGACCCGCGCTTCGTGGAGTGGTTCACCGGTCGCGACATGGACACCGACGAGGTGCACGCCTTCGAGGAGTTCGTGTTCGACCTGCCGTTTGAGAGCCTCGAGCGCGTGCGCCAGCGCATGCGAGACGAACGATTGACGGCCATCGGCCCGGATGAGGTCGCGCAGTTCATCGGCCTGCCCAAGGGGCGCCTGCGCATTCGCATCGAAGATCCCAAGGTGCTCTACAGTTCGTTTCGCACCCGCCGCGTGAAGGCCAAGTACCGCACGTCGATGCAGGTGGCCGGCCCCAAGCGCACCGCGGAGTCGTACGTACTGGAAGGCCTCCTGCGCGCAGGCGGCGACGACTCAGAAGAGGAGTAATCCATGAGCATCGCCCTGGACCTGCTTGAGCAGCGCATCATCGGTTCCTTGATCGAGAAGGAGTTGACGACGCCGGATCAGTACCCGCTGACGCTCAACGCGCTGCAGGCAGCGTGCACGCAGAAGAGCAACCGCGATCCCCAAATGGACGTCGAGTCCTACGAGATCGAAGGAGCACTGCGCGCGCTGATGGACCGCGGCTGGGTCACGCGCCAAGAATTGGTCGGCTCACGCACGATGCGCTACTCCCATGAGGCGGCCAGCCAGTTGGGCGTGGGCAAACCCGAGCTCGCCATTCTCAGCGAGCTGCTCTGCCGCGGGCCGCAGGCGCCGGGCGCCCTGAAGACCCGCTGCTCCCGCATGCAGCCGTTTGCCTCACCCGAGGAGGTCGAGGACCGCCTTGCCGAGATGTCCATCCGCCCGGTGCCCTACGTCGTGGAACTAGAGCGTCAACCGCGCGAACGGCAGGCCCGCTGGCAGCACATGCTCGGCAAGGCGCAGCAGTCCCTTGGCGTTGCGACGGACCGGGAACCGACGCCGCACGCCGACCCGCGCCCCCAGGCGCCGGTCGCGGCTCCCGTACGCGCGCCGGCCCCTGTCTCGGCCCCGCCTGCGCAGGACGCCGGCTTGACCGACGACCTCGCGGAGCGTCTCGAGGCACTCGAACGCGAGGTCGAAACGCTGCGCGAGCGGCTCGACCGACTCGAAGGCCGCTGACGGCAGGTTCACGGCCCGCAGCCACGAAGCCGTCCGTGCTCGGCAGGACCGTGGACCGCCTACCGAACGGCGCGCAGCCGTTCGACGAGCTCGCTCAGCGCCATCGCGGTCGCGCCCCAGAGGAACACGCCCCCGACGTCAAACCACGGCACCTCCACCTCGCGGCCGTGGGTTTCAAGCCGACGCCACGCAAGCCGCGCAGGGTCCAGCAGGTCGTCCAGCCCCACCACCACGATCTGCGCGACCTCACTCGGCTGGGCGATCAGCGCCGTCGGCGCCGGTCCCAGCGCGACGTGCACATGCAACCGCGTATGCGTGACGGGGATGTGAACGGGCGTGAGCGCGCCGAGCGTCTCGGCGCCGGCCACGCAGAGTCCGATCTCCTCGTTGGCCTCGCGCCACGCGGTGGCCCCCAGGCTCTCTTCGCCGTCGGGCCGCCCGCCGGGCAGGGAGACCTGGCCCTTGTGCTCACGCAGCTCGGCGCGCCGCACGGTGAGAGGCAGACGCAGGCCGCCGCCGTCTGCGAAGACGTAGGCGAGCGCCGCGGCCTCGCGCGGCGGTTCGCGCTCCGCGCGCGGCGG
>JAQBWE010000247.1 GCA_027625315.1 Planctomycetota bacterium | reverse complement strand
ACGTTTGTGCTCGCCGCGGCGGTTCTGCGAAAGCGGGCCGAAACTACTCGGCCTTCTGCATGACCTGGAGGCGGTGCGTCTCGAAGAGCTTGCGGCGCTGCTCGGGCGTCAGGTGGCGGACCTGACCCACGGCGGCAAGCGCTGCCGAACCGACCGCACCCTCGACGGCCGAAGCCTCGATGAGCGCCTCGATCTGCTCCGGCGTGCCGTCGACCGCGGAGAGAACGCTGCCGAGCGCGGTCGCCGCAGCGGCCTTCAACTCGTCGCTATCACCCTCGGTCAGGGCCTTGAGGAGGGCATCGCCCCCACCCACCCGCAGGTTGCCCAGCGCCTTGACGGCGTTGAGCTTCACCTCGGCCGTCGGACCATCGGTCGCTGCGTTCGAGAGCGGCTCGATCGCAACGGAGAGGTCGAACGACTTGCAGGAGAAGTCCACCGCAGCAAACGCACCGGCCGCGCTAGCGGCGAGCGCGTTGGCGCGCTCTTGGTCGACGTTCAGGTCCTTGGCGTTGGCCGCCTCCTGGATGGTCGAGAACGCGGCGCTTTCGACGATCGGCTCGGAGATGAACCCGCTGATGGCCTCGCCGTACTTGGACTGGAAGCCCTCGCGAATGGCGTCGGCCTTCGCGCTGCTCGTGTCGCCCACGAGCACGATGACCTTCATGCCCTTTGTGCGGGCATCGGCGATGAGCTCGTCGATGACCATGTACGAGGAACTGTGCGCCATGCTGGCGACGGTTGCGGCCGCGCCGAGGTCGGCGCGCACGACGATGACGTCGAGTGCCGGAGCGTTCTTGGCGCGCATCACGCCGAAGGTGCCCCGATCCGCGCCCGAAGCCTGGATGCCGCCGTGGTGCAGCGCCATCAGGATCTTGCTACGGGTCTCGTCGTTGTCGTCGATGACCATGGCCTGGCGAATCGCGCTCTCCGACGCGGCCTGGGCGCCGAGCGCCACGACCTTGTCGGCGTTGGGCATGCCACGCTTGGGGCTCATGCGCAGGGCGGCGATGGCCGCGGCGTAACGCACGCGCTTCTGGGGCGCCGCGAGGGCGTGACCCACCGGGTGATCCACGAGGTCCTCGCCACCGTACGTCTGGGCGCACAGGTAGCAGCACTCCACGGCCACGTCCCAGTCTTCACGCGCGAGCGAAGCCGACAGGGCAGCACCAGCCGCAGCGAAACCCTGGCTAGCCGCCAGGTCGTTCGCGCCGGCCAGACCTTCGGGGGCCTCGCCACCGTTGGCCTTCTGGACCTCACCCTCGATCTTCTGCGCCATCAGCGAGCGGACGAGCAGGGCGCGAGCGCCCATGTGAGCCGGGTCGAGCGCCAGGGCGTCGGCCGCGCACTCCTCGGCCATCTGATACGGGTAGAGGTAGGCCGGCACGCTGTAGCGCGCGAGCGAACCCTCTTCCCAACGCCAGATGTTCTTGGTGTCGCTGAAGTCGGCAATGACGTGGACGTCACGGCCGTAGTAGCGACGGCCCAGGGCGACGTAGACGTCGGCCACGGAGCCCTCGGAACCACCGAGCTTCGCGAGCGCGGCAGCGGCCTTGGACTTCGCACCCGGGTCCTCGTCGCCAGCGGCCACGCGGGCCACGGCAGCGCGAGCGCGGGCGTCGCCGATGTCGCCGAGCACGGTCGCGGCATAGCCACGAACGCGGGCGTCATCGGAGTTCAGCGCCTCGCTGAGCGGCACGGCGGCGTCGCTGTGCAACTGACGCAGCGCCAAGATCGCGTTGACGGCCGTATCGGCGTCCTCGCTACCCAGGTGCGCGATCAGGTGCGGCACGGCGAGCTCGCCGGCACGACGCAGCTCGACGCGCGCACGGCGCTGTACGTCGATCTGGTCCGAGCCAACGGCCTCGTCCACGCGCGCCTTGATCTCGTCGTCACTGCTCATCGCCTCGCCACCTTCGGGCTTGGACTTATCGAGCAGGTACTTGATCAAGCGCTCGTGCTCGCCACCTTGGGCGAGCGCGCGCAACAGGACGCGGTTCTCCGCGTCGAGCAGCACAGCGTAGATTTCGGAGTCTTCCGGGTTCCCTTCGACGTAGGCGCGCAGTTTCGTCAGCGCCTCGTCGTAGTTGCCGGTCGAGTAATCCTGGAGCGCGTCCTTGAGCGCATCTCCGTCCGCACGCGCGTCGGACGTCACGAAGACGACCGTAGCGAGCAACAAGACAGCGATGAAAAGCCCAGCGTGGACACGAAGGCGGGATGCCTTCATGAACTTCTCCCTTCGACTTCGACGGGAAATGACCGCCCGAACTCCCTCAAGCCCGAGCGCCTACCCCATCGGAATTTCGCAAGTACCGGACAGACCGGGACTTGCATTGGCGCGGAGTCTACGGCCCCTGCCGACAAGGTGTCAAGAACCGCCTTGCCGCTGAGCCGATGGCGTATCTGGCTTGTCTGCAAGCGGTTAGGGCGAGGGGCGTCCGATTCCCCGAACGCGCCCCCACGGGGTCAGCCCTCCGACGACCACGGTTGCCACGCAGCCGACGAGCGCGGCCCAGATACCGTGCAGGCCGTCGCCGAGGGCGAGCGCGCGCACCCACACGCCGGCCTGGGGCTCGACGGTGAACCACGTCGTAAAGCCCAGAATCACGGCCCCATAGCCCGCTAGCAGCCCGAGCAGCGCCCCGGCATGCCCGACCCCACGGGTGAGCATTCCCAGCAGGAACAGCCCCAAAATCGGCCCCACCAGGTAGCCCAGCCAGTCCAGCAGCATGTCGAGGACGGCCCGCCCCTGGCTCAGCGCGAAAAACGCCGCCCCCACCGCCAGCACGCCATAGAGCAAGGTCAGGCGGCGGGCGAGGCGCAGGCGAGCGGCGTCTTCCAGCGGCGTCCGGCGCAGGGGCTCGACGAAGTCCACGAGGGTCGCCGTCGCCATGCTGTGAATCGCCGAGTCGATGCTCGACATCGAGGCGGCGAAGACGGCGGCGGCCAGCACGCCAGCTAGGCCCACAGGCAGGTGGCCGGAGACGAAGGTGGCGAACACCTTGTCCACGTGCGCGGTTGGAAGATCGGCGTTGAGCGGGTGGAGGGGGTCGCCACCAAACCGCGCGTGCAGCGCCACGCCCAGGGTCAGGGTCAGGGCCGTCACCAGCGCGCCGACGGCCCAGGAGAGGAGCGCAGCACGGCGCGAGGCCCGCAGGTCCTGGCACGCGAGGTAGCGCTGGACGGCCTGCTGGTTCGTGCCCCCAACCGCCAGGGCGAACACCCCGTAGGCGAGGAACGCGGAGAGCAGCGTCGGCCAACGGGCAAGGTCGAGCGACAGGTCCACCGGGGCACGGTCGCCAAAGCCTCCGGTGGCCGCCTGCACGTCGGCCCAGCCGCCCGGCAGCTCCGAGACCACGAGAACCACCGCCGCGATGACGCCGCCGACGACGAGCAGCATCTGGAGACCGTCCGTCCACACCACGGCGCCCAAGCCGCCGACGCTGCTGTAGATCATCGCCGCGAGCCCGACGATCAGGATGCACGCGGGCTCATCGAGGCCGGTGAACACGGACAGCACCTGCGCCGTGAGGAACAGAAACAAGCCACCCCGCGCCAGGACGACGACGTGAAAAACCGCACTCGCGATCCAGCGCGCGGTCCGACCAAAGCGGCGATCGAGATACTCATACGCCGTCGTGATGTTCAGGCGCGCGAAGTAGGGCAGGAACACCACGCACACGACGAGGATCGCGGCGAGCTCACCCAGCTGCAGTTGCAGCCAGTGCGGCCCCTGGTAGTAGGCGTAGCCCGTCCACACGACCAACGAGATCGAGCTGAACGCCGTCGCGATGATCGACACGCCCACGGCCCACCACGGCAGGTTGCGCCCGCCGAGCAAGTACTCCTCTGAGGAGCTCTGCCGCCGGCTGGCCCACAGGGCGATCAGGATCACCGCGAGGCCATAGCCGCCCACGATGCACCAATCCAGCGGAGCAAGCGTTGCGAGCCGGGGAGGCAACCAGACCATGCGCCGACCCTACGGCGTCCGACGGACGGTCGGCAGCAGGCGCTCCGCGAGGGCCGCCTCCACCTGCGGCCCCGTGCCGGGGACGTGGATGCCATCGAGCGCGATCATCCGCGGTGTGAGCCACACGGTGCGCAGGGACGCCGCTTCGACCTGCGCGCGCACGGCCGCGACTTGCGCGGCGCACGCAGCGCTGATGCCCGACGAGCCCTTCCAGGCCCGGGCCGAGGCAAAGATCACGAGCGCCGTGCGCGTGCCGCGCTCGAGGGCGGGCAGCGGATCGCTCAGCGCGAGGCGTGTCGTCGGGATGCCGGCTTGCTCGGCCCGGGCGGCGAGCACGTCGCCGCGCTCTTCGACGCCGTCGTCATCGAGCAACAGCAAACGGTCAACGGCCAGGCCCTCGCCGATCCGCAGGGCCATCTCAACCGCACGTCGCGCGACAGCGTCAGGGCAGCTCGCGTGCGCCGGCGGCGGGGCGGCGGCCGCGGCCCGCAACGCA
>JAQBWE010000246.1 GCA_027625315.1 Planctomycetota bacterium | reverse complement strand
CGCCAGCTCGCGCGCGTCGTTCGGCCACGTTCCTAGCAAGCGCGGCTCCGCCCCGCATCCACGAAGCCGCACGCTGCTCGTGAGGACCCGTGAGCGCTTCCCCCGCGGCGTCCGGGGCCACCCGTACCCTGGCGCCCTTGATCTCGCCGCTGCCCAACCCCGACGACGACGCGCCCGAGGGCGTTCCCCCGGAAGTCTTCGCCGTGCTCCAGTCCGCGTTTGGCCACGACGCCTTTCGCGCCGGGCAGGAGGAGGTCGTGGCCGCCGTCCTGGCGGGCCGCGACGTGCTCTGCGTGATGCCCACCGGGGCCGGCAAGAGCCTCTGCTACCAGCTCCCGGCTCTGCTGCGCCCGGGCGTGACCCTCGTGGTCAGCCCGCTGATCTCGCTCATGCAAGACCAGGTCGACTCGCTGCGGCGGCGGGGGATCGAGGCCGCGGAGATCAACTCGGCCGTTCCCCTCGAAGAGCAGGACGCCGCGCTGGACCGCGCGGCTCGCGGTGAGCTCAAGCTGCTCTACGTCGCGCCCGAGCGCTTTCGCAACGAGCGCTTTCGCGCTCGCATCCAGGCAGTCGGCATCTCGCTCGTCGCCGTGGACGAGGCGCACTGCATCAGCCAGTGGGGTCACGACTTCCGCCCGGATTACCGGCGGCTGGGTCGGGCCTTGGAGCGACTCGGCTCCCCCCAGGTTCTGGCCCTCACCGCGACCGCGCCGCCCGACGTGCAGGACGATGTCGTGTTGCAACTCGCCCTGCGCGAGCCCGCGCGCTTCGTGCGCGGCATCGTGCGTGGCAACTTGGCGTACGAGGTCGTGCGCGCCCGCGGCAAGGACGCCAAGGATCGCGCGCTGCTGCGGCGCGTCGAGGAAGGCGGAGCCACGCTCGTCTACTGCGCCACGCGCAAGCAGGTCGATCGCGTCCATGCGCTGCTGCGCGCTGAGGGTCGTGACGCGCGGCGCTATCACGCGGGCCTAGACCCTGAGGAACGCCAGCGCGGGCAGGATGTCTTCCTGGGCGGCACTTGCGATCTCATGGTCGCGACGAACGCGTTCGGCATGGGCGTGGACCGCGCCGACGTGCGCCGGGTCGTGCACTACGACATTCCGCGCACGATCGAGGCCTACGTGCAGGAGACCGGCCGTGCAGGCCGCGACGGTGAGCCCGCCAGCTGCGTGCTGCTCTTCGATGCGGCCGACCTGCACATCCAGCGGTTCTTCATCGAGTCGAGTAACCCTTCGCGCGAGCTCATCACGGAGGTGTTCCACGTGCTCCAGCAGCTCGGGGAAGGCCGGCTCGAACTCACCGCGGACGACATCGCCGCACGCATGCGCATCAAGTCGAATGGTCGCGGCGTCGCCGCCGCGCTCGCCGTGCTCGACCGCGCCTCAGTCGTCAAGCGCGGCGACCGTGGCGACAACCTTGCGCGCGTTACGGTGCTGCCCTCGGCGGGTGACCTCTTCACCGAGGCCCAGCTCCCGCCGGGGCTCGGACGCATGTTCGCGCACCTCGTGCGGCGTTTCGGGGTCGACCGCGGCAGTCCGCTCGATGTGGGCGCGCTGGCGGCTGAGCGTGGCGTCACCTCCGAGACGGTTCGCCGCGGGCTCACCCGGCTGCATGAGTTGGCCCGCATTCGCTACGTGCCCGCCTTCCGAGGGCGCGCCACGGAGGTCCGCGGCACGCTCTCTGAGGATGCGCTCGACGGCGTCGACTTTGCCCTGCTTGAGGAGAAGCGCCGCCGCGAGGAGGAGCGTCTCGAGGAGATGATCGGCTACGCGGCCGCGCCGGGCTGCCGCGTGCGCTACCTCCTCACCTGCTTCCGCGTCGAAGGCGAGGGCTCCTGCGGTCGCTGCGACCACTGCCGCGGCGGACGCGGCGACGCGGCCACGTCGACCCCCGCTGAGGACGCGCGCGCACGCGATGTGCTCGTGCAAGTGATCCAAGCGGTACGGTCTTACGATCGACGCTACGGCTTCCGCAAAATGGCTGGCCACCTCGCCGGCTCGCGCGCCGAGAACATCGCCGATGGGCCGCTAGGGCGCGGCGACACCTATGGCGCGCTCTCGCACCTCGGCGTCCAGGGTGCGGAGCGCTGGCTCCGCACGGCCTACGATGCGGGCCTGCTGCGGCTCGTGCCGCACGAGCTCAAGCGCAGCGGGCGCAAGGTCGACCTCCTCGGCGTCGCCCCGCGCGGCGCGGCGGTCCTCAAAGGGGAGCCGCTCCCGCGTCTGCACATCTGACGCCAGTTCCCGCTGCAGCTCAGGCGGGTCGCTGGATCTCGCGTCAGCTGGCTTTGGCCACGACGCGGGGGACGTAGATCGCGGGATCCTCGAAGAGCGCCTGGCGCACGGAGTCCTCGAGTACGAGGTCTGCGAGCAAGCGCTGCACGAGGTGCGCGCTGGCCTCGGCGGCGCCCAAGCCCTGATTGTACGTGTAGTGGGTCACCCGCGTGGCCGGTACGGGCCCGAGCAGCGAGCGCACCTCACTCTTCCAGCTATCGATCGCACGCGTAAGCGCCGCCTGAGCGGTCGTGTCGAGTCCGAGCTTCTTGCTCAGCATGGCGGCGAGCTTCGTGCCGATTTCCTGAATTGAATCCCCGGTCAGTACCGGCGAGGTGTGCAGGATCATCAGCGTCGGATCCAGCAGATCGAGACCGGCGATCGAGCGCGTGTTGCCCTTGTAGGCGATCTCGCGCTGCGCGCCCGTGAGCACGCCGGCCAGATCCTCAGCGAACGTGCCCTTCAGGCGGTACTCCTCGAGGATGCGCGCGGCGCGCGGCGTGTTGACGCCGTGCCGCGCGCGCTGCGCGGCGAACTCGCGCTCGAAGTCGATCCCCAGTGCCGAGATCCGCTGGACCTGCTCGTCCGACAACGGCAGCCCCGCCTCACGCAGCACCGCCGCCACGAGATTCGCCACGGTGATGGGATGCGTGAACTCACCGTTGTGCTTCGCCGCCGTCGGCATCTTGCCGATCGTGCGGTACTCGTACTTGCGCATGCGCTCGACGTGCTCTTGCAGGGCCAGGTAGACATCCTGGGGCACGTCCTCGCCCGCTTCCTTGCGCTCAAGGATCGAGCGCACGCTGTCGCTGACAATGACGCTGGATTGCCCCATCTCCGCCCAGTTCGCCTCGTGAATGGCCGGCAGGCCGCCGAGATCGCCGAACGTGAACGTCGGGCCCGTGCGCGGGCCACTGGCGTGGCCCAGCGCTTCGGCCAGGCGTAGTTCGGCGGCGGACATCTGCTCACGCAACGTCGCGTTCGCGTGGCGCAGCCGGTCGATTTCGGCCGTCAGCGGCAGGTCGCCGGAGTCTAGGGACGGGGAGCCCGTGCCGATGGCACTTGCGTCTTGTGGGGCAAGAACAGCTTGAGCCTCGGAGGCGCCGGGCTCCCCGCCAAACAGGTGGGGGGAGGCGTACTGACCGCCGAGGAATCCAACCCCGATGGCGGCCGTGAGCGAGAGAACGAGCACGGTCTTCGACGACATGAGCGTGAGGCCTCCCACGGCGCTCGTGGCCGTGCTACTGACGAGCGCGCCAAGCGCGGTGTTAGTCCAAGCGCCGAACGCCGCGTCCCACCCCGCGGTGGGGGGCACGATCGGCAGCAGCGCCAGCGCGTGGTGCAGACTGGCCGGCTTGCGATTCAGAGACTGTCCCAAGGTCTCAAGGCCGCGCTTAGCACGGCCGGTCACGGTCTGGCGCGGTACATCAAGCGCCTCAGCGGCCATCGCGTGGCTCATGCCGGCCAGGTGCGTGAGGGCGATCGCCTCGCGCTGGTCGGCCGGCAGCTCGTCGAGCGCCCGCGCGAGGTGATCCTGCTCGTCGCGGCTCTGCACGACGGCATAGGGATCGCCGCCCTCGGATTCGCGCGGGGTCATGGCGGCCTCCGGATGCAGCGCCGCGCCGGGCCGGCGCTTGCGTCGCAGATTGCGGGCTTCGTGAGCCACGACGACGCCAAACCAGGGCCAGGGATCGTCGTGGGGGATGCGGTCGGGCTTGCGGGCCGCCACGAGCAGCGCCTGCTGCACGGCGTCCTCGGCCTCCGTCGGATCCCGTAGCAGGCTCCACGCCACAGCCCAGGCCCGGCGCCCACAGCGGGGCACGAGGCTCTCCAGACGGGCACGATCGGACTGCACGGGGACGTCGGCTCCTTCCACCCCTTCACCGTCGTGAGGCACCCTCTTGGCCCACGAAAAATCCGTGCGGGCCCGCTCCCCACGGTTCCTGTGATCGGGGCCCCGCAGTGTCCTTGACCGCGCAGGGGTAGGCGGTACGGTCTTCCGGCCAAAGGGGTCACCCCCCGGCGGTACTCCCTGAGGAGTAGTTCAGTTGGTAGAACGCCTGATTCTGGATCAGGAAGTCGAAGGTTCGAGTCCTTCCTCCTCAGCCATTTCATTTCACCGGCCCCTTCGTCTAGCGGTCTAGGACACGGCCCTCTCAAGGCTGAAACACGGGTTCGAGTCCCGTAGGGGTCACCACCCTTCTTTGATGGCCCGGCTGCGTA
>JAQBWE010000245.1 GCA_027625315.1 Planctomycetota bacterium | reverse complement strand
AGACACGCATCGACACGCAGTCCATCGTGTTGCACCCGACGTTCATCGACCTAGATGGCGACGGCGCCAAGGACTACGTCGGGGACTCCATCCGCGGCACGATGGTCGATCTCATCGCGCGCCTCATGGGCCAGGATCCGAAGATCACGTTCGTCGGTTTCCGATTCGACAAGCGTCTCGGTACGTTCCGTGAGACGCCTTGGTTCACCACCGAGCGCCTCTATGCCTCGAAGCAGGCGCTGGATAACTCCTTCGGTCGCTCCGCGTGGCTGGAGGGCGACTTCGACGGCGACGGCACCCACGACCTGCTCGACCTCGGCGCGCTCGGCTCCGTACAGATTCTCGGCGGAGCAGGCGACGCGGACGCTCTGACCTTCGAGCGGCCCCTGTTGCCCGCCTTGCCTGTCGAGGGCGGCCTGCAGCCCGATGCCGCGGTGGCCGACCTCAATGGCGACGGCCGCGCGGACGCCGCCCTGTGGGGCGGCGCAACGCTCTACGTGGTCCTGTCCAAAGGCAAGGCACGATGAGGCTGGCGCTCGTCCCGCTGCTTGGCGCCCTCGTGCTCGGGCTCACGCTGCCCGGCACGCACGTGCAGGCCGAGCCGACGACCGTCACGCTTGAGGGCGCCGCGACGGTCCAGGGCCTGCAGCGAGCCGACGTGGATGGCGACGGCATCGTCGACCTGCTGCTGCTCTCAGGTCGTACCGTGCGCGTGTGGCGCGGTGCCCGCGGCGCGCTTCCGACCGCGGGACCTACTTGGACGTGGGAGGCGCCCGCCACGACGAGCTTCCTGGCCGCCGCCGCGCCCGGGGCGCATCCGACGCCAGGCACGCCCACCCTGCTGGCCATCGGCCGCGACGACGCGCGACTCGTTCGGCTGGACGGCAGTGCGGGCGCCGACATGACGCCGCACACGACCTCGGGACTCGGCTGGAGTGACGACACGCGCGCCTCGTTTGCCGACCTGCTGCGACCGGGCGGCACGCTCCTGCCCACGAGCGACGGCTGGCGGTTGGAGGGCAAGGACGCGATCGCGCTACGCCTTGGCCGGCATCACGACGTGAAGGCGCCCGGCCCGTTCCTCGAAGACACGTGCAACGTCACGGCGGCACTGCCCGAGGTCTTCCTCGGTGCGCCTGCCACGGCTGGCGCGCAGGGGCTCGCGCTCTGGGCCATCGCGGATCGCAAGCTCATCAGCCAGGCAAGCGCTGCGCGCGTCGAGTACGACCTGGGGTTCCTGGGCGCTGGCGACGCCGGCGATTTCGACCAGACCCTCGTGGATCTCGACGGCGATCGCCGGCCCGAGGTTCTGCACCGCATCTTCACGAATCGACAGGTGCACTACGGCTTCTTCCGCACCCGGCCCGCCACCGACGCGACCGGCCCGACGCACAAGCCCGCCGACTGCACGATTTCCTTGCAGGGCTTCCAGTTGGATCCGGATCTCGTGGACGTCAACGGCGATGGACGCCCGGATCTTGTCATCACCAGCATGCAGATCAACGCGGCCAACATGCTCGCAGCGCTGACCTCGGGCAAGGTGATCGCCGAGACGCGCGCCTTCCTCAATCGCGGCAAGTCGCCCTACTTCCTCGAGCTCCCCGACGCGACCGTGAGCTCGGAAATCGGCGTCAAGGTGCAGTTCAACTACGCGGGCAACGTCGAGGTGGTCCGCGCGCTGACCATCGTGCTCGACGGCGACTACGACGGCGACGGCCGCAAGGACCTCCTGATCCGAACGGGGTCCTCGGTCCTGACGATTCACCCGGGCACGGAGGCAGGCGTGTGGGCCGGTGCGGACGCCGCGCGCACGGTCACAATCGACCCGCCAGCCGACAGTACGGGGCTCGAGGCCTACGCGGCCGATCTCGACGCGGACGGCCGAGACGAGCTGGTTCTCGTCTTCCGCGGACCCACCGACCTCGTCCGCATCGTCAAACCCTGATCCGCGCCGGTAGGATGGCGGGAATACGGCTGCCCCGGGCGCCGTCCGAGGTCGTGATGAAGAATGCTCGCCAACAGTCCGGCATCGCCCTGCTCGTGGTCATGATGCTGGCCGCGATCATCATTCCCTTCGCGGCCGAGTTTGCGTACCAGATCGCCCTGGAATCGCGAACGGCCTACAACGTCTCGGACCAGCTGGCGATCGACAACGCCATCGAGAGCCAGTACCAGATCGTCCTGGCCCGCTTCCGCCACGACGGCCCGGGCAACCAGACCGACTCCTACGACGACACGTGGAACGACGAGGAGCTGCGCTCCCGCACCGACGACGACACAGGCGTCAGCCTCTCGACCACGGTGTTCGATGAACAGGGCAAGTTCAACGTGCACATCCTCGCGGAGGCCTCCTCGGATCGGAAGCCGGTCTGGAAGGACCGACTGATCGAGCTCATCAAGAACTTCCGGCGCGACACGAAGCACGACGCGACACCCCACGCCGACGAGATTGCCGACGCTATCGTGCGCTGGGTGACCGGTCAGACCAGCCGTGGCTTGGTGCCCAAGCCGAACACTTCCAGCGATCGGGCGATGCTTGTGCTCGAGGAGCTGCACTTCGTGAGCGAGCTCTTTCAGCGCGAGCGACTCTTGGAGGACATTCGGGACGGCGATGAGGTCGCGCCCGGGCTGCATCGGTTTCTCACGGTGTACGGCACGGGCCGGGTCAGCCTCAACACAGCACCCAAGGCCGTGCTGCGCGCGTTCTTCCCGAAAGATCCCGATCTCGTCGACCGCATCATCGAGCGCCGGCAAGGGCAAGGCGAAGATGCGCCCGAAGCGGAGGCCGGCGAGGAGTCCTCAGGCAATCCGTTCACCGATCCGAACCAGATTCTCGAGGTCGAGGGTATGGATCAAACCAAGCTGGTCTCCAACCGCGTGATTCCCGCCGACGACTTCGTCGTGCGCAGCAACTTCTTCTCCGCGCGCATCGCGGCTCAGAAGGAGCAGAGCCGGCGCGAGGAGTACTTCGTGCTTGAGCGCGTACCGGGCAAGGACCCGAACGGTCCCATCGAGGGGTTCCACCACCTGCTCTGTCAGGAGCGCACGGATCCGCTTGAGGAACTACCTGAAGATCCGTAACTCTTCAGAGCAGCCCAGACCGCGTCGAGCAACGCCGCTTCGCCCGTACTGACCACGAGCTCCATGTCGATCACCGTCACCTCCGACGGCAGCGTCGCGTACTTGACCGCATCCTTGCGCGTAGTGACCACGCACTCGGCGCCAGCGGCGCGCGCCTCGGCCAGTAGATCGGGCCACGCGTCCATCGGCAGCGCTTCGTGGTCCGCCAGCAATCGCGAGCCGACGACGCGCGCACCGAGGTCGCGCACCGTGCCGAGAAAGGCCCCCGGGTTGCCGAGGCCACAGAGCACGTAGACCGCGGCGCCCGCCAGCTCATCGGCCAAGCCGGCCGGCGTCGGCTCCGTGCGCGCCTCGGCGATCGGTCCCGCAAAGTGTGCGCGGATGCGCTCGCAGGTGCTCTGGACTGAGCCCGCAGACACGCGCTCGGTGCGCGTCACGACGACAGCCCCGGCGCGGCCCAAGGCGGAAGGCCGCTCGCGCAACAGGCCGCGCGGCAGCAAGTGGTCGTAGCCAAACGGCTCCGTGGCGTCGAGCAGCACAATGTCGAGATCGCGATGCAGCCGCCGGTGCTGATAGCCATCATCGAGGAGGATGACGTTGACCTCCGGATGCTGCGCGCAGAGCCGCCGGCCGCCGCGCACCCGATCTGGATCCTGCACCTGCGGCACAGAGGCCCCCAAGAGCCGCCGCAGCACGGCGCCCTCGTCGTTGGACGTCCCGTCGGCCGCGCGCGCCCCGAAGCCGCGCGCCAAGATGCCCGGTCGGTGACCCGCGTCGACGAGGTGCTGAGCCAGCCACGCCACGAACGGCGTCTTGCCCGTTCCACCCGCTGTGAGGTTGCCCACCGACAGCACGGGCACGGAGAGCCGCGCAGCCCGGCGCACGCCCAGCGAGTACGCCCCGCGCTTGAGCTGCTGCGCGGCTGCCCACCCCCACGACGCGACCTGGAGTCCCCCCCGCGCCAACGCCCTGCCCACGCCGGGGGCTCCGGCCTGAATCGCCGTTCGTCGTGTGGCCGGGTGCGGTTCGGAAGGCACGCGGCCATGGTAGCCCCCGCCGCGCACGGCCGTGCGAATCGGAGTCTTGCTTGCGATCTCGGGGCGCGGATCCGTACTCGTCTGCACAAGCGGAGCGGGGCCGACGGCCCACGGCACCGCACGGTAGGATTCTCCGCTCATGACCGTTCGCGACGATTTCCACGAGCTGCTCTGCGCCGACCTCGCACTCATGGAAGGACTCGCCGATGTGCGCCAGGTCGCGGCGGCCCTGCTGGGCTATTGGGAACGACGCGACCGCACAACGGAGACCCTGGCACAGCGCTTGGCGGCGCTGGCGGGGCTCACGCCGAGCGATGTCGCGGGCCTGGAGGCCCGCGTAGCGGCGCTCGTCGCCGAGGCCAGTGGCGACGCCAGGCTGGCGCTCA
>JAQBWE010000010.1 GCA_027625315.1 Planctomycetota bacterium | reverse complement strand
CCCGCTCCCCGCCGCTGGCGAGGAGGAGCCCTATCCGCTGATCGACGCCCTCGTGCGCGACCGCATCCGGCGCGAGACGCTCGGCGCGGCTGGCTTGCCGGAGGACGGCCCCCTGGCTCGCTACGCGGCCGCCCACGACGGCGGCCGCACCCCGGAAGAAGCCTGGGTGCTGACCTACGCCATGGACATGCAGCGACGCTGCTACGTCGGCTACGAGGATCCTCTGCAGACGGATGCGGCTGACCAGGCGGCGGATCGGCTGCGCCTCCAGGCGCGGCTGTTCTATCTGGCGACTCTGGGCGCAACGATCGTGCTGTCGTTCTTCGGCGCGCTGGTGGTCGGGCGGCGGCGCGACGAGCCCACGCGGCCGGCGTAGTCCCTCCGACCCTTGAATACAAGACCCGGCGCCGCTCAGCATTGCCTCTCTCCCAGCCCGCACCCCCACAAAAAACAACATAAGGTACATTATCAGAAGTTACAAATGGGGTCCGAAGGTGCCCGGGGAGCGCTCCGGAGGCTCGCGGGCCCCGTCGGGTTGGCCCTTTCGGGTTGGCCCTTTCGGGTTGGCCACGTCAGGCCGGCTACGTGAGCGTGACCACGAAGGCGCCGTCGCCGCCGCGATCCAGTCGCTCGGGCGCGAACCCGGCGACGAGTCCTTCGATCTCCAGCGCTCGCAACGTGCGCGCCACCTGGGGCTTCACGACGGGATCACCCGAGCTGTGCAGTCCCTTGCCCGTCACGATGCGCAGGCGTGCGTGGCCCGCCTTGGCGCTGGCGCGCACGAACGCCTCCGTGCAGCGCTTCACCTCACCTGACTGCACGGGACCCAGCGTGTGGAAGTCCAGGATGTCGTCGGGCTCGTTTGCCCCGGCATAGCGGTTTGCCATTGGATGCCCTTGGGTTGCTGTTGCGCAGCTCTGAGCAAGCGCTAGCGCTTGAGATACGTCCCGTCGCCGATCTTGGCCAGCGCCTCGAGGAAGGCCTCGTCGTGATCGTCCCCGATGCCAATGGTGTGGATCGTCAGATGCGCCTGCTCGTTCCACGCTCGCATCACGTCAAGAATCTGCAGGGGCTCGCGGATCTTGCCCGCCGTCGGCTTGCCGTCGGTCAGGAAGAAGATCGTGTCGAGGTCTGGTGCGCCGGTGACTCGGTACGCGATGCGGAAGCCCATTTCGAGCGCGTCATGGATGTTCGTGCCCCCCATCGGCTTCTGCGCCTCAACCCACTCCTTCAACATCTTCTTGTTGCGCTCGCTGGCATCAACCTTGCGCTGCTGCCAGGGGATCACGGCGTGGTTGAACAGAATGACGTTGAACGTGTCGGTCGGATTGAGGTTGAAGACCGTGCCGATGAGCTCCTGCTTGAGGATGTCGATCTTGGTCTTGCCTTGGGCGCCAGCCTGCTCCTTGTCCATCGAGCCGGAGATGTCCACGATGAACAGGATCTTGTCGCTGAACGTGTGGATGCCGTAGAAGGTCTTGCCGTCCTCAGGCGCCTTGACACGCCCCGTCGGCCTCGGCTCGGGCGGCATCGTGAAGGTGGCTTTGGTGTCCTCCCACCACTTCTTCCACTGGCCGGGATACGGGCCGTGATCAACGCCGGTGAGCGAAACCAGCGCCATGTGGGCGTCGGTGCGCGAGCGCTTGATGTCTTCGCGCGCCAAGAAATCCATCAGCGGCTCGATGCAGCGCTTGTCGTGCATGGTGCGTAGCGCGCGGATCGCGGCGATGAGGATCTGTTGGGCCTCGACCGGCAGCGTGAGCATCTCGATGGCCTCGGCCATCATCTGACCGTCGCGTCGAGCCGCGAGGGCGTCGATGGCCTGCACACGTAGGACGCTATCGAGTTCCGCGTTGCGCATGATGGCCTGGAGGGCCACAGTCACCGGCGGGCGACCGACCTCAGCCACTGCGTCGAACCAGCGCAGCTTGTCGGCCAGATCCTTGGCCTGCAGCCACTGCTGGGTCAGGCGGCCGAAGGCGTCATTGAACGCATCGCCCTCCAGGGCACCGAGCAACTCCGCGGCAACCAGGATGGCCTGCTGCCGCAACGCCATGTGGCGCACATAGTCGTTCTCGAGGTTCTTCAGGTGCTTGACCGCACCGTCCATCTTCCGGCCGATGTCCTTGGACTTCGAGTTGTAGCGCTTGGTCTCGCGCTCGCCGTAGCCGCTGGCATCCAGCTGCATCTTGGCCTGCTCGAGATCGTCGAAGAGCTTCTCGTACGCGGCCTCGACGTCCTCCTGCTCCTTGCGTACGCGCGCGTCATTGACGTCCACCTGGCGCAGGCCCCAGGTGAGCTGATCGACCACCTCGGGCTCGCGCGCGCCGCGCAGGAGCTCGAAGCTGCGGTCGTTCTCCTTCGGATCCTTGGAGCGGATGGCCTTCTTGAACGAGCTCACGCGCTCATTCAGCGTGGGCTCCTTGGCCTCGAGCGCTCCGCGCGGGGTGCTCAACAGCACGAGTGGCGCGCAAAGGGCGACGGCAAACGACAGGCGCAGGAAAAGGCGACTCATGGATCTAGGGTAAGGGCGTCCGGGGGCACCGTGAGCGGGCGGGTCAGACTCTTCTTGGCGCGGACCGCCTTTAGGAAGCGCTCCCGGGTCTCCGCGAACACCTCCGTCGCAACCCCGTCCGGCTGCGGGATCGGGATCTGGGCGGCGGCAAAGGTGTCGTGCCCCCCACCGTGACCGTCGCTGATCTTCCGTGCCACGCGCCCCGCGCGCACGTCGCGACCGGCCGCGGCGCGAATGGAGCAGAACAAGGTCGGGCCAGCGTGCCCGGCCACCATCACCCAGCGGATGCCCTCGAGCCTAAAGAGGAGGTCCGCGATCTCGGCGACGGAGTCGCTGTGACCGATCGTGCCGAGGTACGTCGTCAGCGCAAAGTCCGTCACCTGGGCGTGGCGCAGCGCGCGCTCAAGCGTGACGAAGTACTCCTGCGGGACGCGTGCCCGCTCGATGCGCGAGAGAATCTGCTTGTCCGCGCGTCCGTAGACCTCGCGATAGATGTGCTCGTCCATCGGCGACGTGCCGCGCGACAGGTCCATCGTGTCGGTCCGAATGCCGTACGTCAGTGCCGTTGCGATCCGCCGATCCATCGGGATGCCGTTCTCGACGAACAGGGCCCCCACCATCGTGCTCGTGCTGCCGAAGTCCGGGTCGTAGTACGGGAAGGCGATCGACTGCATGGCCTTGACCGACGGATGGTGGTCGATCACGACGTCGGGCACGACACCCTCGGGCAGCCGGCAGGTCCCCGCGCCCGGATGCGTGTCGACCAGCACGACCATGTCGTACTCGTCGTAGTCGAGCTTGTAGCTCGGCTTGATCATGATCTCCAGGTGGCGCAGCATGGCGCGATTCTCGACGCGCCCCACGCGGCCCGTGTAGGCGAGATCGGCCTCCGTGCCGAACAGCCGACGCAGCAGCGCCTGGACAGCCGCCGCGCTGCCGAGCGCATCCGGATCCGGGTTGTGCTGCAGATGCACCAGCGGGTTGCGGCGGCCGCGGGCGACCTCGATGAACCGCCGCAGGTTCAGCACCGCCTCGCGTTGGACGCGGGCGGAGACGCCCTGCTCTTTGGGCTCAGCGGCTTCAGCTGTGGCGTTGCGGTCGGCGTCCATGCGCTGGGCAGTCTACCCGCGGGACTGGAGCCAGCGGGCGATCACCCGCACGCCGAACCCCGTGGCCCCCACCAGGAAATTGCCGCTCTTTTTGGCGGTCCACGCCATTCCGGCGATGTCCAGGTGAGCCCACGGCACGTCGCCGGTGAAGTTCTCGAGGAAGGCGGCAGCCGTCAGCGTGCCGGCCCCCGGCGAGCCGAGGTTGCTGAGATCCGCGTACGGGCTCTCCAACTGAGCCCGGTAGGTGTCTGTCAGCGGCAAACGCCAGATGGCATCGCCCGACTCTGCGGAGGCGGCGAGCAGCTCAGCGGCCAGCCCGTCCGTGTTCGAGACCAGTCCGGCGTGGCCATCACCGAGCGCCACGACACATGCGCCCGTCAGCGTGGCGAGATCGACGATCGCTTTGGGCTTGGGCTTGAGCTTCGAGGTCGCGTACGCCAGCGCGTCGGCGAGGATCAGGCGTCCCTCGGCGTCGGTGTTCCGGATCTCAATCGTCGTTCCGTTCATGGCGCGCAAGATGTCACCCGGCTTGTAGGCCGCGGCGTCGGGCATGTTCTCGGACGCGGGCACGAGGCCCACGACCCGGACGCCGATTTGGAGTCCGGCCACGGCTTGCATCGCGCCCAGCACAGCCGCGCCGCCGCACATGTCGAACTTCATGTCCTCGAGTTTGGCGGCCGGTTTGATCGAGATGCCGCCCGTGTCGAAGGTCAGACCCTTGCCAACGATGGCCACGGTCTCCGGACGCTTCTTGCCGCGCGCGGGCGGCTCGTAGGTCAGGATGATCAGCTTGGCCGGCTCGCTGCTGCCCTGCGATACGCCGAGCAACGAACCCATGCCCAGGGCCCGCATGTCGTCTTCTTCCAGCACCTGGAGACCGAGGCCGTGGGCCTCCGCGATGCGCGCGGCCTCCGTCGCGAGAAACGTCGGCGTGGCAACGTTGCCCGGCTCGTTGCCCAGCTGGCGGGCGAAGCAGACGGCTTCACCGAGGACGCGCCCCTCCTTCAGGCCGCGGCGCGCGGCCTTGGCCTGAGCCGGAGCGGCGAGCACCGAGATGCGCTCGATGACGTCCTCAGCGCTCTTGCGCTTGTAGTTCTCAAACCGGTAGAGCCCGACGACGCTGCCCTCCGTGAGCGACTCCGCGAGGGTCTCGGCGCGGTAGAACGCGCCCTTGCCTTCAGGCATCGCAAGCGCGACTTCGCGCGCGCCGAGCTCGCGCGCGGCCCGCACGCCCGCACCGGCTGCGTGGCGTAGGCCTTCGTGCGTGAGCTTGGCGCGCTTGCCCAGACCGACAAGCACGACGCGCGCGATACGCTCCTTGCCGCCTCCCGTGAGCGTGCGCACCTGGCCCGCTTCGCCGCTGAAGGACTTGCTCGACTCGAGCGTCTCCAGCGCCTCGCGATAGCCCTGGCCGCAGGCGCTGGCGCGCTTGCGCAGGCTCTCGCCCTGCGCGGCGAACAGCACGACGGCGGCAGCCTTGAGGCGCCCGAGCGCCGTCTCGACGACATGGATCTCCATGAATCTCTCCTTGCGCCGGACTACTCGGGTCCGCGCTTCTCGTAGCCGAGGCCCTTGAGGATGGCGAGCACCTCGCTCCACGTCGGGAACGGGCGGCCTGAGCGCTCCTTGAAGCGCCCGATCGCGCCGATGAACTCCAGCACGTCCGCCTCGAGGTCGTACTGGTTCATGCTGCGCTTGCGACGAGGTCCCTTGCGGCGCTCATCGCCCTTGCGGCGATCCACCTTGACCGGCACGTCACGCACGCGCCGATCCGGGCCGCGGCGATCTGCGCCCGCACGACGATCGGCGGCGGGCGGTTCGGGCGGCTGAGAGGCGGGTTCGTCCATCGAAGGAGAGAGCCTACCCGCCCCCCGCCCGGGATCGAAAGGCGGTCCGTGGGAGCTGGACTCCGGGGGCCACAGCAGGCCGCCCGTGGAGTCGCCTACCCGCCCTCGAACACGATGGGTGCTTCCCGGGTTTCGCCGGGCACGATCTCGACGGTCTCCTCGAAGGTGAGCGCGCCCGAGCGGGCGCGATAAGTGACGGCGCCAGGCGGCACCGCGAGATCCGTCCCGACGTTGTAGACGCGCTGCCACACGCCGTCGGCTGTGCGCACCTCAATGATGAGGTCCTCGGCGAGCTTCGCCGGGCGGCCCCGCTCATTGACGGGCAGACCGACTCGTAGGAACCCGAAGCGCCTCAGCGTGAGCGCACCGAGGTTCGTCACGCGGCCCGCGCTCACCTCGAAGGGCTCGCTCGCCGTTGGAATGCGACCACTGCTCGAAACCTCAAGGAGGTAGCGCCCCGGCGCGATGCCTTCGACGCTGAACTCCCCCTCGCGCGACACATAACTTCCGAGGGACCGCTGACGGCCCTCCGCGAGCGAGACGAGCCGGCCATTCGCCGGGTCGACGACACCACCCCGGTCGTCCATGACGCGCAACAACAACGTGCCGCCCGTGCCGACCTCGAAGATCGCGCCGGTCAGCTCGAGCGCCTTGATCTCAACCTCAATCGGCTGGGAGCTCTCCTGGCCAGCCGTGACCCACGCGCGATACTTGCCCGGTGTCAGCCGCGACACGAGGAACGTGCCCCCGGCGTCCAGCAGCTCGGAGCGCTGGATCTGGCGCGGACCATCGTAGTTCTCATCCAACGCCTCGAACATCACGCGGATTCGGCGTCGCTCGCCCGCGGAGGCAATGCCATCCAGCCGGCCTTGCAGCGCGCCGAAGCGCTCGATGACGACGAGGAAGTCCTCGGTCCCCGCCTCGACGGCCTCCGTAATCTCATGAAACGTCGGATGCTGGAAGACGATCTGTTGGCTGCCGAGCGCTAAGCCATCGACTCGGAAGCGACCGTCCGCGTCGGTGCGCGCGAAACGCCACTTGTGCACGTACCACCAGTGCCGGTAGTAGGCGCTGATGCTCTGCACCTTGATAAAGACGTCCGGTACGCCCTTGCCTTCTTCGTCGACCACTTGGCCAGCGACGTGCAATCCGCGCTTGAGCCGGAACTCGCGCTCGATGGTCTCACCAGGCTTGACGACCAGACGCTCAGGCGTGGTCGTGCCGTCCTTGGAATCGAAGTCGACCCACTTGTAGGCCGTGTGGGTGATGACGAACTCGAGTTGCACGGAATCGCCCAGCGGGCCGATCTCGAAGCGGCCGTTCTTGTCGGTGCGCAACTTCAGCGCCTCCGAGGTGCTGTCCGAGACGTTCCAGATGCGCGGCCCGAGCGTCTTGCCGATGAACCGGCCCAGCGTGGCCAGCCATGCCGTCTCGTGCGTCTTGCGGCGCACGACGCCGTACGTTCCGATGCCATCCGGCACCTTGTCGACCTTCTGCTGCAGGTACAGGTCGATCAGCGCTCCGGGGATGGGCTCGCCGGTCTCGTCGTCGACGACGCGCCCGATGACGCGGCCGGCAGGCTGCAATCGCAGCTCGAGGTCCTCGCGTGGGCGTGTGACTTCCACCACGGAGAGGAAGTGTCCCTGGTGGTAGGCCAGAACCCGCGTGATCGTGCTCTGGCCGTCGGCGGCGATGCGGAACCGGCCGTCCGCGTCGGTGGCCTCTTCACCGCCGATGTCGTAGCCCCCCACCACGGGGATGTCGGGGAGAGCGTCCGGGTCGGGATCCGCACCGGCACCCTGTGCCAGTACGTCCGGCTGGCCGCCCTGGTAGGCCACGAGCAGCACCCGGGCACCATGAATGGGCACGCCCTCGAGTGTGAGGACACGGCCGCCATAGACCCCGCCACTGGTCGGGCGTTCCGCGCTGTGGAGATCGTCGGGCGCCACGCGCACCGGAGCCTCCCGCAGGTCGTACACCGGCTCAGGCGGCGGCTGGCCGCCGAGCAAGATCCACAACAGGGCCGCCAGGCCGACCAGGGCGGCGAGCGCGACAGCGAGGGTCTGCAAGCGTTGCATGGGGCCTCATTCTGGGCGCGGGCGCCGTGGGCGCAACGCTCCACTTGAATCGTTGCAGGCGCGTGACGCCGTTCGCGGGGTCCTCGCGCCCAGCCGCGTCCGCTTCCAGGCGGCCCGCTACTACTCCAAGCGACCCGTCAACTCGGAGAAGTCGAAGGCGCCGCTCTCCTCACCGGGCACCCGGTAGGAGTCGCCGTCCTCGTGGTGGGTCGAGAACTCGATGATCTCTGAGTCCTCAAGACCCCAGAAGCGGTGCTCGACGCCGGCGGGCACATGGTGGTGATCGCCCGGCCCCATCACCCGCTCGCCGTCGCCGAGTTCCAGGAACACGCGACCCGCCGTGACGTAGAACACTTCGTCCTTGTCCTTGTGCAGGTGCAGGGAGCACCGGAAGCCCTTGCGCAGGATCATCTTCTTGCCGCAGTAATCGCGGTTGACGATCCAGTGCTCCTCGCCCCAGACCTTCGGCACCTTGTAGGTCTCGGCTTGCGTGAGCTTGCTGCGCGGGGGCGTCATGGCGCGCTCCATCGTACGGGCCGTCAGGGGCACCGCAGAAAAACTGTCAGCGCCGCGCCGTGCGCACGAGGCGCGCGATGAGCGTGGCAAAGTCGATGCCCGTGGCCGCCGCCGCGAGCGGTACGAGGCCCCGCTCGGTCATGCCCGGCAGCGTGTTGACCTCCAGGAACTCGAGCTGGCCGTCGGCCGTGAGAATGAGGTCGGTCCGCGATAGGCCGCGCAGGCCAAGCGCCCGGTGGACCGTCAGCCCAATCCCGCGCGCCCGATCGGAAGTCTCCGTGTCGATTGGCGCGGGACACAGCTCCTCCGCACCGTCCGCGGCGTACTTCTCGTGGTAGTCGAAGTGACCTGCTGCGCGCGGGCGGATTTCAACGACTGGCAGGGCCACGGGACCGCCTTCGTCGCGATCCTCCAGCACGCCGACGGTCAACTCGCGGCCACGAATGTGGCGCTCGACCATCAACCGCTCCGCGCCGGGCGCGAGCTCCTCGATCGCCGCGAGCACCTCGCCTTCGTCATGCGCCACGCGCACTTCGACGCTCGAGCCACCGCGGGGATTCTTGATGATGAGCGGGAAGCCAAAGCGCTGTCCCCACGCCTCGATGCACGCGCGTCGACCCTGCTGCAGGCTCTTCACCTCGACGACTTCGTACTCCGGAGTGGCAATGCCGAAGTCGCGCACGATCTGCTTCGTCCGCACCTTATCGAACGCTGCGACGCTGCCCGCCATGTCGCTGCCGACAAACGGGATGCCCGCCGCTGACAGCATGGCTTGCAGCGTGCCGTCCTCGCCGAACTCGCCGTGGAGGATCGGCAACGCGACATCGACTTCCCATTCACGGAGTGCGACGAGTCCTTCGCACGCGCCCTCGTACTCGCGCCAGCCATCGCAGTCCCGCGCCTCCCAACCACCGGCGCCGGTCTCAGGATCGGGCTCCGCGGGCTCCCAGCGCGCTCGCGGCATGCGCCAGAGCCCCTCCTTTGTGATGACGACGGGGCGGACGTGGAAGATCTCGCGGGATAAGACCGCGACGACGTTCTGACCCCCGCGCAGCGAGACCTCGTGTTCGCTGCTGGGCCCGCCCATAAGCACGGCCACGCGCAGCCGATCATTCTTGTGCTTGTGCGCCACCACGGCCCGCCTCCAGCACCCCCAACCCGCAGGGGTGCCTAGGCCATATTCCTACCACATGCCGCGGCTGGCGCGCAGGCTCACGCGTCGGCCGGGCCGTCGATCTCGAGGGGCCGCAGCGCAGGTTGTTCAGGAACGGGCAGACCCCGGGCCAGATGCCAGCGGCGGATCTCAGCCTCGGCCAACACGCGGGCTGTTACCAGGCTGTCGGCCCCGGTGGCGTTCTTGACCGGTGCAAACTCCCACTCGCGGCGCACTTCGTGCACCTCTGCGCGTATGGTTTCGGGGAACAAGTCGAAGAGGAAGCGCTCAAGCTTCCACGCGTTGGGCTCCGCCGGCTCGATGGACATGCCGTCCGGGGTCTGGTGCGGTACGCGCTTGCGTGCGCGGTGTAGCGGCAACTCGAGGCCGGCCGCGGCCAGCTCCGTCAGCCAGCGGACGCTGAAGCCGTGAATGGCGATCGAACCCATCACCAGGGGCGCCTCACTGGGCTCCAAGGGCACCGCGTCCGAGCCTGCCGGCAGCTCCGAGTACTCGACGATTCGGGTCCGGCCGCGCAGGTCACGAGCGAAGACGCCCACCTGCTCGTCGGGCGTCGCCTTACGGACGGCCTTGCCGATGGCCTGCAGCCGGCGCTCCACCATCCAGCCGAGCATCACCGGATCGAGCGGCCGCCCGAGCGGGTTGTCGACCTGGAACGTGGTCAGCACGTCGATCTCGCGCGCCCGCAGGCTGGCAAGAACGCCCGAGCGCACGAGCGCGCCAAACGCGCCGCCGTGTCCGTCGGGTGAGAGGGCGAGGCGGGCGGGGCCCGCCAGCAGCGCGCGGCCGTCGTCGTCGAGCGCCGGTAAGGCGTCCTGCACGAGGATCTGGACCTGATCGGACTCGAGGCCATAGATCGTCGGATCGGCGAACGCGGCGCGGGTGGCGGCTTCCGTGCTCTCGCTGACCAACACGAAGAGCGGCACCGGGCGACCCGCGCGGCGCGAGGCCGCGGCGATGCGCTCCGCGTGGATCCGGTAGAGCGTCCGGGTGGGCTCAGGGCCGAACACGACGTCGCCCTTGGGGCCGTCGTGACCGAGGCGCGTGCCCTGGCCACCTGCGAGGAGCAGGGCCGCCACCCGGCCGCCGGCCAGCAGTCCCTGCCCCAGTCGCCCGACGCGTGCAACCAGCTCCGGTTCGTTCGCCTGACGACCGAACGTGAGTGTCTGCGGCGGTCGTAGCTCTGGCAGCCGCGGGCCCTCGCCGGTCACCGAGGCCCGCAGGGCCTCCCAGGGAAAGGCCGCGGCGCCCGCAAGAAACGCGGCGCTGAGCTCAGGCGCTAGGGTCTGCGCGTGCGCCACCAAGTGAGCCTGGCCGGCTTGCTCGAGCACGCGCGCGGCGGGGGTCGTCATCCGGCCGACGTCAGTCCGTGAACGCGCCGAACGCCAGGGTGACGTTGTGGCCGCCGAAGCCCAGGCTGTTCGAAAGCGCGTAGCGGATCTTGAGGTCGCGGGCCACGTTCGGAACGTAGTCCAGGTCGCACTCCGGATCCGCCTCGTCCTGGTTGATCGTCGGATGGACCTGACCCGTCTCGATGGACTTGGCCGTAAACACAGCCTCCACGCCGCCAGAGCCACCGAGCAGGTGACCCACGAGCGACTTCGAGGAGGATATCGCGAGCTTGTAGGCGTACTCGCCGAACTCGGCCTTGACGGCGGCGGTTTCCGCCGCGTCGTTGAGCGAGGTCGACGTGCCGTGGGCGTTGATGTAGTCCACCTGATCCAGGTTGATCTTGGCGTCACGCAGCGCGAGCATCATCGCGCGCCGCGGGCCGACCCCGCCCGGAGCCGGAGCCGTGATGTGGTACGCGTCGGCCGACATGCCGGCACCTAGGATTTCGCAGTAGATGCGCGCGCCCCGGCGCTTGGCGTGCTCGAGCTCCTCGAAAATGAGGATGCCCGCGCCTTCGCCCATGACGAACCCATCGCGGTTGCGATCAAACGGCCGACTGGCCTTCGTGGGCTCGTCGTTGCGGCGTGACATCGCGCGCATGGAGTTGAAGCCCGCCATGCCCATCGTGGTGATGGTGGCTTCGGCCCCGCCTGTGACGCAGAGGTCCTGCTCGCCGTCGCGAACCGAGCGCATGGCGAGGGCCATCGCATGATTGGCCGACGCGCAGGCGGACGACGTGATGTACGACGGCCCCTGCAGCCCAAAGCGGATGCTCACGTTGCCGGCGATGGCGTTCGCCATCATCTTCGGCACGAAGTAAGGGCTCACCCGCTGGTGGCCCTTCTCCATGATCGTGGTGTGGGTGTCCTCGATGGTGTCGAGGCCCCCGATGCCGGTGCCCAGGATCGTGCCACAGACCTCGAGGTCGAGGCCGGTGCCGTCGCGGGCGAGGCCGGCGTCGTCCCACGCCATTTCCGTGGCGGCGATGCCGTACATCGTCATGAGGTCGAGCTTCTTGTGATCCTTCGGCGCGATCCACTTGGCCGCATCGAAGTTCTTCAGCTCGCCGGCGACATCACACGGCATCTCGAACGCGCGCGCATCAAAGCGCGTGATGTTCGTGATGCCGCTCACGCCGCCGAGCACAGCCTTCCAAGCCGTGTCGACGTCGTTGCCGCATGCGTTGACGGTACCGAGACCGGTTACGACGACCCTGCGAGCACCCATCTAGGCTAGTTCCTGCTCTCCAGGAAGGCCTCGATGTGCCGCACGGCATCACCAACCGTCTTGATTTTCTCGGCTTCCTCGTCGGGGATGCTGATCTCGAACTCGTCTTCGAGCTCCATGACCAACTCGACCGTGTCGAGGCTGTCAGCGCCGAGGTCGTTGATGAACGACGTCTCCTCGCTCACCTTGTCTTCGCTCTGACCCATCTGCTCGCAGACGATCTTGATGACCTTGTCACGAACGTCGCTCACGGTCTTCCTCCTTCGAAGCTTCCGCCAACCCCCGACCCTCTCCGGGTCGTCCGGGTGTGTTCCCCTGTCCGGGGCACACAGTTTTCTACATGACCATCCCGCCGTCCACAGGAATGACTTGCCCGGTGACGTATCCGGCCCCCTCGGAGGCCAAAAAGAGGACCACCTCGGCCACATCGGCCGCCGTCCCCATGCGGGCCAGCGGAATCAGCTTCATGAGCCCTTCGGAGGCACCAGCGGGCAAATCGGCGGTCATATCGGTCTCGATAAAACCCGGCGCGACGGCGTTGGCGGTGACCCCACGGCCGGCCAGCTCCTTGGCGACGGATTTCGTGAATCCGATGAGGCCCGCCTTGCTCGCGGCGTAGTTGGCCTGCCCAGCATTGCCAGTCAGCCCCACCACGCTCGTGATGTTGATCAAGCGACCGCGCGAACTCTTCATGAGCCGGCGGGCGGCAGCCTTGGTCGTGAGGAACGCCCCCTTGAGGTTCACGTCCTGCACGCGATCCCACTCCTCCTCGCTCATGCGGAGGAGGAGCTGGTCGCGCGTGATGCCTGCGTTGTTGACCACGACGTCGAGGCCCCCACCGAAGGCGACGGCGGCGTCCACGGCGGCCTGGCAGCCGTCGGCACTGGAGACGTCGGCCTTCACGAAGTGGCACCGGTCGGGCGCACCGCTCGCGGCGGCGGCCTCGGTCGCCGCGGCATCGTTCGTGCCGGTGAAGGTCACCTTGGCGCCTGCGCTGGCGAATGCGCCGACGATGGCGCGGCCGATGCCGCGGGTTCCGCCGGTTACGAGAACGGACACATCAGCAAAGGAGGTCATGCGCTGGTCTCTCCGGCGGCGGCCCAGGCCTCGATGGCCTCAGCGGTGTCCGCGTTCACAAGGGTGGTGATCCGGCCGGCGGCGTCGATGCGACGGGCGAGGCCTGTGAGCACACGGCCGGGAGCACTCTCCACGACGCGCGTTACCCCAAGGGCCAGTGCGCTCTCAACGCAATCCACGAAGAGCACGGGACTCGTGACCTGGGCGATCAGGTTCGCGCGGATCTCGTCCGGGTCGGTCGTCGGCTTGCCGGTGACGTTCGAAATGACCGGGACGCGCGGCGTACGGATCTCGATGTTCTCGAGCGCGCGGGCCAAGCGGTCCGCGCCGATCTGCATCAGCGGACTGTGGAACGCCCCCGCCACGGGCAGGCGCGCCGGTCGGCGGATGCCGCGCTCGGCGGCAATCGCCTCCGCGGCATCGAGCGAAGCGAGATCGCCGGAGATCACCACCTGGCCAGGCGCGTTCAGGTTTGCCACCGTGCATGTGCCGCCGGTCAGCTCGCGCGCGGCCGCGCAGAGGGCCTCCGCGTCGGGCGCGTCGCAACGCAAGGCCGTGAGTCCGCTCGGGTGGGCCTCGCTTGCTGCCTGCATCCCGAGGCCGCGCTCGCGCACGAGCACCAGGGCGTCGCCGAGTTCCAGAGCGCCCGCCGCCTGGAGGGCTGTGAACTCACCCAGGGAGAGGCCGAAGGCCACCGACACCTCCTCCACGCGCAGGGCGCCGGAGGCCAGCATCGCCTCGTAGCACGCAATGCCCGCCGCCAGAATCGCGGGCTGCTGAACATCCGTGCGTACCAAGGCCTCGGCCGGACCCTCGCGGCAGAGCGCCAATAGGTCGTAGCCAAGCACTTCTGCTGCCCGCGCGTAGACGGGGCCGACGGCGTCCGGCCAGCGGGCCGCGACGTCCGCGCCCATCCCCACCTTCTGTGCCCCCTGGCCGGGGAACACGAGGGCTGTGCCGGTCACGAAGCCGCTCCGTCGATCGTCGAGCCCGTCGTCGCTTCGAGTTGCTTGACGATGCGCGCGCCGACATCGCCGAGGATGTACTTGCGCACGGCACCTACGCCGTTCTTGTAGGCCTCCGGGCCACTGCGACCGTGCCCGATCAGGTACGCGCCGTCGACGCCGAGCAGCGGCGCGCCGCCGTACTGGGCGTAGTCCACGGCGCTCATGAGCGCGCCCAGCACCTTGCGCGGGTCCTGGGGCACGCCCGCGGCTTGCAGTGCCTTGGGGATGGAGCCCATGATGTAGCCGGCCATGCCCTCGGCGGTTTTCAGCACGATGTTGCCGGTGAAGCCATCGCAGACGGCCACGTCGACCGCGCCTTCGAAGATCGCGTGCGGCTCGACGTTGCCGATGAAGTTCGGCAGCGGATGCGCCTCGAACAACTCCCACGTCTCTTCGACGAGGCGGTTGCCCTTGTGCCGCTCCTCGCCAATCGACACGATGCCGATGCGCGGATTCTCGATGCCAAAGGCCGCGCGTACGTAGTGGCGGGCCATGACGGCGTACTGGTGCAGGTTCAGGGCCTTGGCGTCGGGGTTCGCGCCCCCATCGATGCAGCAGGCCACCCCGTTGGGGTGCGGCAGCGGCACGGCAATGCCGGTGCGCTTCACGCCAGCCAGGCGCCGGCAATACAACGTGGCGGCTGCCACCGCCGCGCCTGTGCTGCCCATCGTAACGACGCCCTGGACCTCGCCGGCGCGGAGCAGCTCAGCACACGCACGCGCGCTCACGCGCGAGCTGCTGCGGATGGCCTTGACCGGGTCCTCGCAGCCGACACCCTCAGGCGCGTCGTGAATCGTGAGGCGGCTGGACGTGGCCGCGCCCGACGCGGCCAGCAACGTCTCGATCGCGGCGGGATCACCCGCAAGCACGAGCTCGACGTCAGCGAACGCTTCCAGGGCGAGCAGCGCACCCGCGACAGGCGCGGCCGGCGCGTGGTCGCCGCCCATGGCATCGAGAACGATACGCATCGCGGCTCAACTCCTTCCGGCGGACAGGCTCCTTCCGGCGGACAGGGATCGTACGGTCCCGGGTCCGCGGAATCCGTCCAGCCGGTGGCTCAGTCTTCCTTGGCGACGATCTCGCGACCACCATAGTGGCCGCACTTGCCGCACACCCGGTGGCCAGGCGCAGGCGTCCCGCAGCGGGCGCACCCGCGCAGGTTGGTCGCACTCAGCGCGTGGTGCGAGGCGCGCATGCGCGAACGGCGCTTGCTGATCTTGCGCATCGGGACGGCCATGACGAACTCCTTGGGCGCCCCGGGGCGTCGCATGCACGTACGCAGGCGGAGCGGGGCAGCCCGGAAGAGTAGGGTGTTCGTACCCGAGGGTCAAGAACGTGCGGGCTACTTCGGCGCGTGAAAGGCCTTGCGGGCCGCCGCGAGGGCGTCCTCGATGGCGCTCCGGTCCTGTCCCTGGCCCTGCGCCTGCTGGGGGCTGCCCCCGCCTCCGCCGCCCAGGACAGCGGTGAGAACGCCGAGCAGGGTCTTCGCCGAGAAGCCCGCGGCCACGGCGTCAGGGGCCATGGCGACGAACACCGGAGCCTTGTCGCCTTGCTCGCCGATGAGGGCCGCGGCGGCGACGCCCTTCTTGTGGAGCGTGTCCCAGACCCCTTTGAGGCCCTTGGCGTCGACGCCCGGCACCGACGCCGCGAGCACGCGCAGCGCCCCCACCGTCTCAGCCCCGTCGGCGAGCGAAGCGGCGGCCTGCGCCCCCGCTTCGCGCTGAATCTTCTCCGCGGCCTTCTTCAGCGCCTTGATCTCCTCCTGCAGGGCCTCGACGCGCCCGAGGATTTCCTCAGGCGTCGACTTGAAGGTGCCCGTGAGTCGGCCGACGATGCCGCGATCGCGTCCGGCCAGTGCCGTCGCCGCGGAGCCGGTGACGGCCTCCATCCGGCGCACGCCCGCGGCGACGCTGATCTCCAGCGTTACGCGGAAGGAGCCGATGTCGCCGGTGCGGAAGCAATGCGTGCCGCCGCACAGCTCGCGGCTGCCGCTGTCGATGGCCAGCACCCGCACGAGATCGTCGTACTTCTCGCCAAACAGCGACACGGCACCTGAGGCCTTGGCGCTGCTCAGGTCCATCACGTTGGTGCGCACCTCGTCGTTGGCAAGGATCCACGCGTTGACGAGGTCCTCGATGCCCGTGAGCTGCTCTTCAGTAAGTGCCCGATCGTGGCGGAAGTCGAAGCGCAGCCGGTCCTCAGCCACAAGCGAGCCTTCTTGGCGCACGTCGGGCCCGAGCACGCGCTTGAGCGCTTCGTGCAGGAGGTGCGTCGCGGTGTGGTTGCGGCGGACGGCGTCGCGTCGCGCGCGGTCCACGCGCGCGTGCAGTGTGGCGCCTGTCGTCAAGGTGCCCGCCTCGATCACCGCCTCGTGGAGGTGGTAGCCCTCCTTCTTGACCGTGTCGGTGACGACGACGGCGAGGCCCGCCGCTTCGAGGCGGCCCGTGTCGCCGACCTGGCCGCCCGACTCCGCGTAGAAGGGCGTGCGGTCCAGGATGACGGTGACCTGGGCACCGGCCGCCGCTGTGGCCACGAGGGCTCCTGCCTGCACGATGCCCACGACCACGGCCTCATCCTCCAGGCCAGGGTTGCCGTAGCCCGAGAACTCCGTGGCTTCAGCGCCGCGGTCCTTGAGTTCGAGCAACGGGCCGCCGGCGAAGATGTCGCCGGTCATCTTGGCCCCTGCCCGCGCGCGCTCGCGCTGCTGGGTCATGGCGACCTCGAACCCTGCCTCGTCCACGGTCAGACCGCGTTCCTCGAGGATGACCTGCGCGAGATCCAAGGGGAACCCGTAGGTGTCGTAGAGCTTGAACGCCGCGGCCCCGTCCAGGGTCTTGGCGGACCCGAGGCGCGCGATCTCTTCCTCGAGATAGCGCAGCCCCTTGTCGTAGGTCTGGCGGAAACGGATGTCTTCGCCCTCGAGCACGCTCGCCAGGACCTTGCGGCCCTCCGCCAGCGCGGGATAGGCCGCGCCCATGGTGTCGAGCACCACCGGCACGAGCTCGGCCAAGAACGGCGTGTCGAGGCCCAGCTGGATGCCGTCGCGGATCGCGCGTCGCATCACGCGCCGCAGCACGTAGCCGCGGCCCTCGTTGCCCGGCTTCACGCCGTCCATCACGAGGAAGCACATGGCCCGCGCATGCTCAGCGATCCTGCGCATGCGGCGCGCGTCTTCGCCTGCCGCCAGGCCGCCGTCGCTACGCCACGCGTAGGGTCGCTCACAGAGGGCTGCCACGGCATCCACGATGGGTCGAAACAGCGGCGTTCCGAAGGGCGAAACCTCACCGAGCTTCGCGGCCAGCACGCGCTCGAAGCCGGCGCCGCAGTCGATGTTCGTCTGGGGCAGCGGCAGCAACGTGCCGTCCTCTTGGCGATCGAACTGCGTGAACACCGAGTTCCAGATCTCGACGAAGCGCCCGGAGTCGTACTGGTGGCTGCCCCCATCGCCGACGGCGAACGCCTCGCCGTAGTCGTAGAAGATCTCCGTACACGGGCCGCAGGGACCGTTGGGACCCTTGCTGGGCGCGTCCGCGGGCCAGAAGTTCTCCGACGCCCCGAAGCGCGCGATGCGCTCTGCTGGGACACCGGCCGAACGCCACGCGTCCGCCGCGACATCGTCATCCGCGTAGACGCTCACCCACAGCTTGTCCTTGGGCAGCCGCACGACCTCGAGGAGGAACTCCCACGCCCACGCGATCGCTTCCTTCTTGAAGTAGTCGCCGAACGAGAAGTGGCCCATCATCTCGAAGAAGGTCAGGTGCCGGGGCGTGCGCCCGACGTTCTCCAGGTCGCCCTGGCGAAAGCACTTCTGGATGGTCGTCACGCGTCGATGCGTCAGGTCACCCTTGCCCACGAACTGGGCCTTGAACTGGTTCATCCCCGCGCCGGTGAACAGCAGCGTGGGGTCGTTCTCGGGCACGAGGGAGTCGCTGGGGACGCGGGCATGACCGCGCTCTTCGAAGAACGCGAACCACTTCTGGCGGAGGTCGTCGGGGCTCATGGGCGCAAGGGTACTTCCGCGTCGCCACCTGCCGATGTCCTGCGCTGGCGGAGGCGCGCGGGAGCGACCCACCCCCCCGGTAGGCTCGCGGCCGTGCAGCACCTCTTGCGCACCTTCGTTGGTATCCGGGTCGGGCCCGGGGTGCGTCCGGCGCTTGCCCGGGCGGCGCAAGCCGTACGCGGCGACGACCCGGCCCTCCGGCTCATCGCGCCCGCGGACTTGCATCTCACCCTCCACTACCTTGGCGCCACGCCTGCGGAGGACGTGTCCGACATCGGCAGCGCCCTGGACGAGGCGGCCGCCGCGTGCGCGCCTTTCGAGGTGGACTACCGCGGACTGGGCGCCTTTCCAGATGTCGCGCGGCCGCGCGCCATTTGGGCTGGGGTTGTCGATGCGAGCGGCGCGCTCGTCGAGCTGCAGCGAGCGATCGGCCGCGCCCTGCGCGAGGTGGGCTACCGGCCCGAGCGCCGCGCCTTCCACCCGCACGTCACGCTCGCCCGCGTGCACCGGGGTCCCGGCGCCGCCGTGCTCGAGGCCCTACGCGCCGGCTCCGATCTGGACCTCGGTGGAGAAATCCTGTCGGAGGTGAAACTTATCCTTTCCGACCCGGGCCAGCACCCGTACCATTACATCGACCTAACAACGGTCGAACTGGGGTAATGGCGCGTGCGGACCCCGCACGTGACCGCCCCCAGGGAGGGCGCGAGAGCGCAACACGGTTTCAAACGGGACGCGTAGGCAAGAGGCAGCGCAGCCGAGAGGCAGCTGAATCAGAAGCAACTGCGAAGCAGGGAGTCAGCATGGTCGTCGAGAACAAGAAGAAGAGCCGTTCCAAGGGTTCGACCACGAACCGGTCCGATTCGGCCGCCGAGCTGAGCACGGCGGCCCGCCTCGCGGAGGGCGCCGCCAGTGCGCAACTCGAAGCGGCCAAGGCCGGCGACGTGCCTTCGATCTCCGCTGATCAACTCACGCGCGAGCAGAAGGTCCGGCGCCAAGCGCTCGACGTCGCTCTTGGCGCCATCGAGAAAGCCTACGGCAAGGGCTCCATCATGACCCTCGGCGATGGTGCGGCGCTCAAGGTCGCCGGCATCTCGACGAACAGCCTCTCGCTCGATCTCGCCCTCGGCGGCGTGGGCGTGCCGCGCGGACGCATCACCGAGATCTACGGACCGGAGTCCTCGGGCAAGACCACCCTCTGCTCCCACATCGTCGCCAATGCCCAGAAGGCGGGCGGTATCTGCGCGTTTATCGACGCGGAGCACGCCTTTGACTCGACGTACGCCAAAGCCCTGGGCGTGAACCTCGACGAGTTGCTCGTCTCGCAACCCGACAACGGCGAACAGGCTCTGGAGATTGCCGAGACCCTGATCCGCAGTCGCGCGGTGGACGTGGTGGTCATCGACTCCGTGGCCGCCCTCGTTCCCAAGGCCGAGATCGACGGCGAGATGGGCGACAGCCACGTGGGCCTCCAGGCGCGCCTCATGAGCCAGGCGTTGCGCAAGCTGAGCGGGGCCATCCACCAGTCGAACACGTGCGTGATCTTCACCAATCAGATCCGCATGAAGATTGGCGTGATGTTTGGCAGCCCGGAGACCACATCCGGCGGCAACGCCCTCAAGTTCTACGCCTCCGTGCGTATGGACATGCGGCGCATCGGCTCCATCAAGGGCCCCGGCGACATCGTCGTGGCCAACCGCACGCGCGTGAAGGTCGTCAAGAACAAGATCGCGCCGCCATTCCGGATCGCCGAGTTCGACATCCGTTTCGGCATCGGCATCGACCGGGTGGGCGACGTCCTCGACCTCGCCGTCGACGGTGGCGTGGCTGAGAAGAGCGGCGCGTGGTTCTCCTGGAACGGCACACGCCTCGGCCAGGGGCGCGATAACTCCGTGCTGTTCTTGCGCGAGAACGCCGACATCCTGGCGGGCCTCGAGGCCCAGACCTGCGCCGTCCTCGGCATGCAGTCCGGGCCGGTCAGTCATCCGGTTTCGGAGCCGGCTCCGTAGAGGCACGACTTCAGCAGGGGCAGGACTTGCGGTCCGAGCGAGGTCCTGACCGGCTAACTAGATGGGTAAGCGTTCACCCTTGCCACCACGGACCAGGAGCGACGCGCGCCGCGATCCCGCGTGCGAACGCGGGATCGCGGCCCGTCCGCACGCGATCGGGTTCGTGGGGCGAGGGTGTGGGGCAGCCGGCTAGGACGACGCGGGGTAGGGCCCCCGCGAGGACGACGACGGCAATCCCACGCCCCGCATCCGCGAAGCCGTACGTGCTCGGCGGGATGGGTGAACGGTTACCTAGGCGGTGACGAACTGGCGCATGGCGTCGACTCGCTCGTCGAGTTGGTCGCGGTCGAGCGCGCCCAGGCAGTCCAGACTGAAGTCGGAGACCGTGAAGCTTGCCACGACCGTGCCGTAGAGCATGGCGCGGCACACGTCGGTCACGCGCTGGGCATTGGCGCCAGCCAGGTAGCCCATCACGCCGCCGGCGAACGAGTCGCCCGCGCCCGTAGGGTCTACGACGCGATCGAGCGGATAGCTCGGCAGCGCAAACAGGCGCGTACGTGAAAACAGGAACGAGCCGTGCTCGCCCTTCTTGACGATCACGAAGCGCGGGCCGCGCTCCACGAGCGCTCGACCCGCGGCAATGAGGTTGCTCTCGCCTGAGAGCGCCTTGGCTTCGGCATCGTTGATCATCAGGCCGTCCACACGAGCCAGAACCTCGAAGAGTCGCTCGCGAGCGATGTCGATCCAGAGATTCATCGTGTCCATCACGACGAGGCGCGGGCTCTCGAGCTGGTCCAGAACGGACAGCTGGATGGACGGGTCGGTGTTGGCAAGGAACACATACGGAGCCTTGCGAAACGCCGCGGGTAGTTGCGGCGAGAAGGTCTCCAGCACGTTGAGATCTGTCGTGAGGGTGTGGGCCTGATCCATGTCGCCCTCGTAGCGGCCGGACCAGTGAAACGTCTTGCCGTTCGGGTCCGTCTCGAGGCCTGCGAGATCGACGCCATGCCGCACGAGCACGGAGCGGAACGAGTCAGGGAAGTCCTGGCCGACGACGCCCACGAGTCCGACGCGCGCGAAGTGCGAGGCCGCCACGCTGAAGTAGGTCGCGCTGCCCCCGAGGATGTCGGCGCGCAGGCCCGTCGGCGTCTGGACATCGTCGAAGGCGACGGTGCCAACCACCACGAGGTCGGGGGTGCTGGATGCGGGGCTCATGCAGTCTCCTGGGACGGTTCGGCGGGTGGCTCGGCGGGGAGTGTGTTGGCGGCGCGCGCCGTCACGGACGTCATCTCGGCCGCGATGGTGTCGGCGGAGGCGTGGTCCTTCCAGAGGATCCACAACAGTCCGCCCGGCAGATTCACGCCCAGGACGCCGAGTCGGAACATGACCGACAGCCCGATGGCCTCCGTCGGCGGGACGCCGACGAGCCCGAAGAAGTAGGCGAACGCCAGCTCCCCCACGCCCCAGCCGCCGGGCAAGAGCGGGATCGCTGAGAGCAGATTGGCGATGGGCACGAGCGCCAAGGCCGTGCCGAGCGTGACGCCTTCGATGCCGAGAGCGCGCGCCAGCAGCCAGCAGCACGTCGCGTTGCCTGCATGATTGAACAGCGAGATCACCATGCTGGCCGCCAGGGCCGGCAGGTGTCCGCGGTAGAGCGTGGCGGCCGCGCGGATCTCGCGCAGCAGGCCTTGAAACGGAAGTCGCTGCATGAGCCAGGCGAGGCCCAGCGCTCGGCGCACGGGCCGCACGAGGATCACGACCCCCCCCACCACGCCGAGGCTGAAGATCGTGAGCACCACGGCCCGCGGCACATCGAACGCGGGCCCGCGCGCCGTCACCAGCAGCACGGCCGCCGCAAACACGACCAAGCCGAACAGTCCGACGAAGCGATCCACGAACACAGACAGCACGGCCTGCATGCCCACGCCCGCGCGGTCTGGAAAGCGCGCCTTGGCCTCCTTGCGGGCGTACCAAGCCTTGACCACGTCCCCGCCCGTGGCGCCCGGAACCGCGATGTTGAAGAACCCGCCCACGAACGTGAGGCGCACGGCGCGACCCGGTGGCATCGGAATCTGCACAGCGCGCGTGAGCAGCATCCAGCGCAGCCCGGTGAGGACCACGAGCAGGGCGAGAACCCCGAGAACGAGTGCGACCGTCGGCCAGCTCGCGTGCAGTCGCCTGAGCAGCGTGCGCACGCCGTACGTCACATCCGGAACGCCACCGTCACCGTAGGCTCGCGTCGCGACGGCCTCGCGGGCGATCGATTCGCCACCGGCCTCGCCGTGCGCTGCCGCCAGGACGTACCCACCGTCGGGCGCCATCCGAACGGCGCCCTCGCGCACGGTGCCGTCGCTGAGCACGATCGCGTCTTGCCACTGCAGCTGTGTGGCGAGCAGCCACGCAAGCAGGGCCACGCCAGCGAGGCGAAGGACCCAGGTCAGGACGGGCTTCAGTCGATCGGGCACGGTCGGATCCCGGGCTGCGCCGAGGCGCGGCGGCTTACGGCATGCCCGGGGTGGGCCCGCCGTCTTCGTCTTCGTCGCGGGCTGCTTCCGCCGCGGCTTCTGCGGCCCGGGCCGCAAGCACGGGATACGTCGCGTGCGCCCAACGCGTCCATGTCGCTCGCCGGAAGCCGAGGTCGCGACCCGCGATCCGGGCGAGTGCCTTGCGCGCGGCGTTCCGCATGGACGGGTCCCCGTCCTCAAGCAGGGGGAGCAGACGCGCCACGGCATCTTCCCCGCCCACTCGGGCGAGGTACTCGGTCATCTCCGCACGGACACGCCAGTTCGTCTCGACTTCGAGGCGGCCGAGGACCGCGCGGGCCCCCCCGCGATCGACGAGCGTCTTCAGGCCCCGAACCGATTCCTCCCGCACAAAGGCCTCGTCCGCGTCGACGCCGGCTCGCAGGGCGAGGCGGATTGCGTCGCCCATCCGGCGGGTGAGGGCGGTGTCGGCAGCTGTGCGGATCGACGGCTCCGTGGCGTCGATGAGGTAGTCACGCGTGTAGAACGGGATCAGCGTGTCCTTGGCGATCGAGATCGACGCCATCTCAAACGCGCCCATTTCGTTGAGGACCGCCACAGTCCGCTCGCGGGCGTACGCGGGCCTCGACGTACAGGCTCCCGTGGGTTGCCAGATGCCATCGAGCTCCTGGATCAGCGCCAAAAAACGATCGCCGCGCTCCACGAGCCCGCGCGCCGGATAGCGCGGCAGACGCATGGCGAGCAGCGTGAGGCTGTTCGCGGCGTTGGCCTGTGCCAACGACGAGCGATCCTCGAGCAGCACGTCGATCAGGAGTGCAACCACCTGCGCCTGGCCTTCGAGGCGGGCGTAGGGCGCATGGCCGAGTCGCTGGACCGCGTCCACGTTCTTGTCGACGAGGTACGTGTCGGCTGAGGGCCGGTACGCAAAGGTCTCCCGATCGTGGCTGTCCCTGACGAGCTGGTAGTAGTACGTCGTATCGCGGTCCATGCCGAGCGTGCCGTAGACCAGGCCGTCCAGCACGCTGCCCTCGTCGGAAGCGAGCTTCTTCTGTTGGGAGCTGCAGGCCGCGAGCGCGAGGATGGCCAGCAGGCAGGCAGCCGCCGCACCTCGTCGGGTCCGCTGGCCTCGCATGCTCGCTACCTCCCACGGCACCTGCCGGCCGCGGGCCAATCGTAGGCCCAGGACGGGAGACGTCCAAACAGGCCGCACTTCGGATCCCGTTCAGGACTCCTCCGCAGGCCGCGGTATCGTCAGTGCGGGTCGGATCAGGGTCGACATTCGGAGTCTGCATGCCTCGCCGCTTTGCTGCCGCCTGCGCACTCGCTGTTGCGCTCCTCCTGCCTGCCGGGTGCGGCGGCGGTAGCGGCGGGCCCCCGGCTCCGGCGGGCTCGCCGTTGGGCCTGCTGGCCTCGACGATCCCCACGACGATCCCGATCGTGGTCACGAACCCACGCGTAGGTGAGGCTGTGGTGACGGAGACGGCGAGCGCGGGCGGCTTCTCCATCTTGCCCGCCGATCTGGGCATCAGCGTGGCCGCCGGCGCGGACGTTGTCCTGCGCCTCGTCGTCACGCCCCCGCGCGAGGGCCCGTTCTCGGGCTCCGTCTCGCTGCGCTTCACCGACGCCGTGGGCTTCGAGGAGTTGACGCGCGAGTTCTCTGCAACGGGCGAGAGTGTGGTCTGGAGTCTCCTGACCGCGGTGCTGGATTTCGGCGAGGTACCCGTTGGTGGCTCCGCCGACCTCGTCGCCCGGTTTCGAAACGAGAGCACGCTCAGCCCGGTAACGCTCACCGGCGCGAATTTCACGAGCAACGTGTACCGCGTCGTCGGGAGCCCCTTTCCCCTCTCTGTCCCCGCGGGTGGGGAGGGTTTGCTGACCGTTCGTTTCGCGCCGGCTGAGGGCGGCTCCCACGACGGCACCGCGGAGTTCGGCCCCGTCGATCTCGGCGGACCCGTGCGACTTCCGGTACGGGGCAGCGCGCCCGGCTTGGGTTCTGAGGTCGTCACCTCCTACGGCCCGCAATCGTTCTCTGGATCCAACACGGCCGCCTTGTTCGTGGACGTGCCGGCCAACGCCATCTCACTCACCGTCGAGGCGCTAGGACCCGTGGGCAGCACGTTCGGCTTGGGCGAGCTCGTCGGTCCGGCGGACAATGTCTACGAGAACATCGCGCTCACGGGTGCGTACATCTGGCAGCCCGGCGCGGAGGTGTTCTCCACGACGGTGCCCAACACGGATCGCACTGATGTGCAGCTCGTCCCGGGCGGGGGCACGTATCGATTTCGCATCCGCCGCCTGTCAGGCGCCGCCTCCTCCGTGACGGTGCGCGCGATCGTTGAGCTGCGCGACGGTGGCATCGCAAGTCTGGTGGATCTCAACGTTTGGCTGGCCGCCGGGCTCTCTGTTTCAGCCGCGACAGCAGCCGCGGACACGCGGCTGCAGGCCATCCTCACCCAGCTGGACTCGATTCTCGGACAGCAGTCCATCCGCGTCGGCGACATCGCGTATTACGACGTGAGTGATCCCTCGTACGACAGCGTCACGAGTAGCGCTGAGTTCAGTCAGATGCTGCAAACCACGGGCGCAGCCACCGCCACGCGGCTGAACCTGTTCTTCGTACAGACCGCGCTGGGCGGTGGCGTTGTAGGGGTCGCGGCAACTGTGTCGGGACCCAAACGCAACGGCACGACACTCTCCGGGGTCATGTCGATCTACACGGGCTTCAGCACGAATGTGATTGGACTTATCGCGGCGCATGAGCTCGGCCACTTCCTGGGCCTCTATCACACCGTCGAGCAGACCGGCGATCACGACTTCGTTGACGACACGACGGATTGCCCTGCGCAAGGGACAAGCATGGACTGCCCGACCGAAGGCGGCGGCTACCTCATGCACTGGCAGGCCGTCGGTGGGACCGCGTTGACGCCGGGGCAGGGCCTGGTGCTGCGCGCCCATCCCCTCCTGCGACCCCAGGGGGGCGGGGTGGTGCCCAAGCCCACGCCTCTCGCCGGCCCTCAGATGACCCTCTGGGATTGGATCGAGGTCACGACCCTCACACCCGATTGGTGCGGCAACTGCAGCCCGCTGCGGTAGGGCCCTTGGGTCTTTGGTCCTCATTGGCCTCCAGCCCGCCTCGCAGGCGGAACTGGGCCAGGTGCAGGCACTTGTGGCGATTAGGAAACGGGGTTTACACAATTGCCCCAATCGAAACGCTACAGAACACGTGACAGCCGGGACCTAACCGCGTACTCTGCAAGCACATAGGACCCGGCCGCGGGCCCGGCTCGGCGTAGGCATGGGATTTGAGGTACGTCGGCCGTTCCGGCTCCCGCACATCTCGGTTTGCTCCAATCTTCGCTTTGCTCCAAGGAGACCCCAATGCGCATGCGCTCTTGGCTTCTGCCCCTCGCCCTAGCCCTCCCGTTGTTGTGGATGGGTTCCGACGCGTGGACCTGCATCCGCTTCAAGGCCCCCGGTGGGTCCGTGAAGCCTGGCATGCGCGAACCGTCCGATCCGCCTCCCGAGACGAAGGAGCCGTCGGATCCGACCACCAAGGAACCGAAGGACCCCACGACGCCGACGACGCCGAGCAATCCGACGCCGACGACTCCGGATGTGGCGGGTCCCACGACGCCGGGTGCCGATGGCCCCGACCTCGGCGGCGCTGGTCGCAAGGCGCCGGCCATTGACAACAGCACCTGGGAGACCTGGTGGGAGCTCAACCGCGTTGAGTTCTTCCCCAACCGTTGGGTTGGCGCCGTGATCTCGCCCGAGAACGGTGGACTCGTCCGCGCCGGCCCGCAGCACGTGCACCCCGACGTGGTCAAGAACAAGGTCTGGCCTGCGCTGATGCAGCTCAAGGATCACAAGCACTTCTTCGTGCAGGAATCCGCGCTCATCACCATGGGTCGTGTGGCCGCCAACGAGGAGCAGCGCGCTGAGGCCCGCACGATCCTGCTGGAGAAGGTCAAGCACCGCAACCACCTCGTCGCGCGCTCGGCTGCCCTCGGCCTGTTCTATGTGGCCGACGAGAGCAGTGTCCTGCCGATGTACCGCATCGCCAGCGACGAGAAGACTGAGGAGGACGTGCGCGCCTTCCTCGCTCTCACGATGACCAACCTCAAGCACCCGATGGCGGCTGGCCTCCTCAAGCAGATGGCCGACACCAAGAAGGGCTACTACGAGCTGGTCGGCGCCGCCCTGATGGGTCTGGGCTACAACGGCATCGAAGAGGACAAGTCCGTGCCGGAGTTCCTCTACGACGTGGCCTTCCGCGTCAAGGGTGCCCGCGAGAAGTACCGGGCGCTCGCCGTCGAGTCGTTCGGTCGCATCGGCGACCTGGCTGTCGGCCAGGAGCCCCTGCTCAAGGGCCTGACGGACCGCGAGACTGAGGTGCGCCGCTCGGCCGCCATCGCGCTCGGCGTCCTCGACTACCGCACCAACGCGGAGCGCGAGATCGAGCGCATCCGCGCCCCGTACGAAGAGTTCATTGGCGTGCCGATGACCCCGGAGGACGAGGCCCGCATCCAGACGCTCACGGGCATGGTTCCCGACGAGCGCCAGGCAATGGTCAAGGACGTCAAGAACATCGTCAAAAAGCTCGGCGATGCCATGAACAAGGACGGCGACGTGTTCGTCCAGCGCATGGCGGCGGTCAGCCTCGGCCGCATCAACGCGCAGCACCCGACGGGTCTCATCGACCGTCTGCTTCGCGCTGAGGTCAAGGACGACAAGATCGGCATGCGTGAGTTCGCACTGCTCGCCATGGCCATCGGTGGCCTCGAGGGCACCGACACGCTGGCCTACGAGCTGCTCAAGGAGCGCAACCCGTCTGCTCGTGGTGCTTCGTGCATCGCGCTCGGCATCTGGGCGAACCCCGATCGCGAGTCGAGCGTCGTGGGTGATGGCACCCGTGCCAAGGCGGTGGAGACGCTCCGCTTGCTGGTCGAGAAGGACCCGCATCCGTTCATCCGTGGGTACGCGGCCATTGCTTCGGGCATCGTCGGCTCGCCGAAGTCGGCGGAGACGATCCTGACGATGGTCAAGACCACCAAGACGCCTGAGTCCCGCGCCTACGGCGCCCTGGGCCTCGCGCTGCTGGGCACCAAGAGCGGTTCCGACGAGATCGTCGAGTTCATCAAGTCCAAGGATCAGATGCGCAACGGCTTCGTGGCGAGCCACATGGTCTACGCGCTCGGTCTGACCAAGGATCGCAAGAAGCTCGACACGCTCATCGAGCAGTCGCTCGACGACCACGATCAGTACGTCCAGGCCGCCGCACTGGCTGGCATCGGGTACCTGTGCACCGCGGAGTTCTACCCCCGTCGCCACATGATGGCGAAGGGCTACAACTACATGCTCGGCATGGACTTCATCGATACGTACTTCTACAAGCTCTAGGTTCTAGAGTTTTCCGTTCCGCCGCGCGTAGGCGCGGCGACGGTTTCCAAGCGAGCGGCGCATCGGCGC
>JAQBWE010000244.1 GCA_027625315.1 Planctomycetota bacterium | reverse complement strand
CCTCCGCCCGCACGCCGCAGCCGATCGAGGTACGCGCCAGCCGCGCCGCGCTGCCCCGCGCGCACCGCGTCCCAGTGCTGCTCGGCAAGCGTGAGAGGATCGTCGGGCATCGGGGCTCCGGGGGAGGCCGCCCTGGGGCGGGGCCGGTATGCTGCCGCCTGCGCGCCCATCCGTCGAGAGGAACGTCCGCTGCGAAACGCTTTCCAGTTCCGCCTGCCTATCCGCTATGGGTCCATCGACTACGCGCGGATCGTCTACTACCCGCAGTTTCTCCACTTCTGCCATGTGGCGATGGAGGAGATGTTCGCTGCGGTCGTCGGCGTCACCTACCCCGACGCGCTCCAGCAGGAGAAGGTCGGCTACCCCACGGTCCGCAGCGATTCTGAGTTCGCGCGCCCTGTGGCCTACGGCGAGGTGCTGACCATGCACGTCGGCGTGGAGCGCCTGGGCCGCAGCTCGGTCGTCTTCCTGTACGAGGGCTACCGCAGCAGCGACGATGAGCTCGCCTTCCGCGTCCGCAACGTTCAGGTCGCGGTCGATATGGACGCTTGGAAGAGCACGCCCATCCCGGCGCACCACCGGGCTGCCTTCGAGACGCTGATGGATGCTGAGGCATGAGGGTCGTTCGTTCGCTCGGCCTGCTCCTGCTCGCAGGCCTGCTGCTCGCGCCCGCCCCGGCTCAGGCTGAGGAGAGCGCGCTCGCGCGCGCGTCCAAGGAGCTGGATGCGAAGGCGGCGGAGTCGCTGGAGGCCCTCGCCCAGTGGTGCCAAGACAAGAAGCTCTACGGCAAGCGCGACGAGGTCTACGAGCGGCTGCTCGACTTCGATCCCCAGAACGCGCGGGCCCGCGACAAGCTCGGCTACAAGCAGGCCGAGGATGGCCGCTGGGAGCCACCGGCTCGGTATCGACGGCCTCGCAACCACGCCAAGTCTGGCCAGGAGGAAGCCGACGCGCAGCTCGCAGAGATTCTCGAGACGCGCTGGGTCGCCCTCATCGCGCACTGTCGGGAAGCCCGAACGATCGGCGAGCTGCTCGAAGCCCGCCGCGCTCTGGAAGCCCTGGACTCACAGGTACCGGGTCGCGCCGACGTCCAAGACGCCCTGCTGGGCATCATGCGCGCCTACTTCGCGGCCACGCGCGACGCGGGGCTCGTGCAGGAGATGGAGGAAACGGCCACGTGGCTGCGCGAGCGCCACGGAACAAATCCCGCGCTACGGGTCGAGCTCGGCGAGGTCGAACGCGACGGCGCGTGGGTGCTCGAAGAGACCGCGCGAACGCTTGACGGCGAGGCCGGGCTCGACGCCTGCCTCGCGAAGGCACGCGAGGCGACGCCGCAGCCTGGCGAGGCCACGAAGGTCGAGGCGGCCATCGAGTTGCCCTGGGCGCGGGCCGCGAGCACGGCGCATGTCCGTGTCGCGGGGACGGCAGACGCCAAGCACATCGAGGCCGTTGCGGTCGCGTGCGAAGCGGCGGGCGCGTTGTTCGAGCAGGCGCTGCGCGTCGCGCCCGCGTGGCGTGCAGGACTCACGGTCGTCCTCCTCGGGAGCGAAGGGGAGCGCGAGACGTTCCTGAAGGGCTACCCGACGGTCGACAACCCGACGCTGACCCATCGCAAGGACCTGGACCTCGTGTACGCCGACGGCTCCACGCTGGTGATTCGGGCGCTACAGGACCGCGGCCAGCTCGATCTCGCCGTGAACGAGATTCTCAACCAGATGGTGTCCGACACCTTCCTCGGCCACGAAACGCCGCTCGCGTGGCATGCGGAAGGCATCTCCCGCTATCTGGCCTGGAAGATCACCGGCACGCGCATGGCGATCAACGTGTCGAAGAAGTATGCGGGCGACACCAAGGACAGGGCCGTGCCCGACGCGGACGCCCACTGGCTCAAGAGCGCCCGCGTCGAGTTGGGCCAGGGGCCCGCCGAGCTGCAGCTCCTGCTCGGCAAGGGCACCGACGCGTTCACAGCCCGGGACGCGCTGATCTCATACGCGTTCTCGATCTACCTGATCGAGGGCTACGGCGGCCTCACGGGCGAGTTCCTGAAGTCGCACCACAAGTCGAAAGACGTAGACCGCGCCTGCCGCGAGCTGCTGGCCCGCCCGCGCGCGGTCATCGAGCACCGCCTGCTGCGCTGGGCCGACGAGGTGATTGCCGGGCAAAAAAGCAATCGCTAGCCAGGCTTGCGGCCTGAGACAGCAAAGATCGTCCAGCAGCTGTACCGGTCCGGATCGAGGATCGTGGCGATCAGGGCATCGAACCGCGCAACAATTTCGTCGGGCTCCACGCCCATGGCCTCGCCAATGAACCGGGCGTAGCCGTCGCGCCAGAAGCGCATCATGTCGGCGAAGGTCTCGCGCGAGGCGCTCTGCGTGTCGACGACCACGTGATCCACCCGTACCTGCCCGAAGCCTGCGCTGCGCAGGCTTCGGAACGTCGTGCGGCCACGGTGCAGATCCGTGCCGTGGGCCAGCATCGCGGGCTGTGCGTCGACGAACAACCGACGGGCCTCCTCGGTTGGGGCATCGAGGATCAGTCCGTCGTAGTCCTCATCAAGTACGTAGAACAAGCCGCCGGGACGGAGCAGACGGTAGGCCTCGGCGACGATGGCCTCCGCATCGGGCAGCGCATGCAGCACGTGGCGAATCGTGACCGCGCCGAACGAGCCGTCGGCCCAATCCGTCGCGCGCGCATCGCCCTGCACGAAAGACAGGTGCGGATGGGCCTCGGCCGGAAACGCCTCGCGTGCCAGGGCCACGTGGCGATCAAACATGTCGAGCCCGACGATCTCCAGATCGGGCCACGCGGTCGCGGCGCGCCCCGCAAACTGGCCAGTGCCACAGCCCAGATCCGCCAGGCGGCCCGTCGCGCGGAGTCCAAGCCGCTCAAGGATCGGACGCTCCAGCGGAAAGATCATCTCCGCCTGGGTGCGGAGGGTGCCCGCCATGGAGTCGTCCTCCATCTGCCGCTGCTGTCCGTAGTGCAAGTCCGCCATGAGGTCTCCTTCTCCGACCCCGGCCACCGATCGCGCTGCCTACAGGCCACGCCGGAAGGGCGTTGGTGGGGTCATTCGCCCAGGGGCCATGCCGGCGCGCGATAGACGCGTCCGACGAGTGCATGCCCGACTGCATTCTCGATGCTGGCTGAGGCTTGGCGTAGGGGATCCAAACCCACGCCGTGCGCCACACCCAGGCCGTCCAACAGATACACCAGATCTTCGGTTGCCAGATTGCCAGCGGCACCGGGCGCGTATGGACAGCCGCCGAGTCCGCCCGCGCTGGCGTCGTACGACGCGATGCCGCGGCGCAGGCCCTCCAAGACGTTGGCAACCGCCATGCCGCGCGTGTCGTGGAAGTGCAACGCGATGCGCTCGGCCGGGACGACAGCCAAGACGGCATCCAGAACACGTGCGACGTCACCGGGCGTGCCCGCGCCGATGGTGTCGCCGATGCTGATGTCCTCGCACCCGAGCGCGTCGAGCGCTTCCACGACCGCGACAACGTGCGCCGCGTCGACGTGGCCCTCGTAGGGACAGCCCATGGCGGCGCTGACGTAGCCGCGCAGCGCGAGGCCAGCGGCGCGGGCGCCCTCGACCACCGGCCGAAAGCGCGCGATGGACTCGTCGATGGAGGCGTTGACGTTGCGCTGGGCAAAGGTCTCGGACGCCGCGGTGAACACGGCGACCTTGCCGATGACTCCCGTCGCGAGGGCGCGTTCCAGTCCGCGCTCGTTCGGGACCAGGGCGACGTAGCGCACGCCGGCCGGGGGCGGCCCGAGCGCGGCGCACAACTCCTCCGCGTCAGCGAGCTGCGGCACGCGGTCCGGCCGCACGAACGAGGTGATCTCGATCTCGGTCAACCCGGCGGCGACGAGCGCGCGCACGAACGCCGCCTTGGTCGCAGTCGGCACGCGCTGCGGCTCGTTCTGCAGTCCATCCCGGGGCCCGACCTCCGTGATGCGGACGCGTGCGGGCAGGGCGCGGCTCATGCGTCGTCCGTCTCGGGCGCGAAGGTGACGAGCACCGCGCCCTGCTCGACCGCGTCGCCGGCCGCGCCGCGTACCTCAGCCACCGTCAAAGCGCGCGGCGCCTTCACGACGTACTCCATCTTCATCGCCTCGACGACGAACAGTTCAGCGCCCGCGGCGACCTGCGCGCCGCTGGAGACGGCGACCTTGGCGAGCGTGCCGGTCATGGGGCTGGCGGCGAAGTCCTCGGCGCCGCGCTGCGCGCCCGCACGCTGACCCGGCTCCTCGACCCGCACCTCGTAGGTGCGGCCTTCGATCGCCACCCAGATGATCTCGCCACTGCGCACGACGCTGGCGCGAATCAGGCGACCCTCAAACTCGAGGCGGACGCGTGTCGGCGACTCCCGCGTCACGGCCGCGTCCAAGGCCAGGGCGTCGTCACCCTCCGTGAGCGTGCCCACCAAGCGGCCGGCATCGAGGCGCACAGCGGCTGCTAGCTGCGCTTCCCCAAGGCGATACGTCTGGCGCAGACCGCGGCTCATGCGGAG
>JAQBWE010000243.1 GCA_027625315.1 Planctomycetota bacterium | reverse complement strand
GGCGGGCAGCATGGGCGACGAGCGAGTCGCGGGGGCCGCGGCCGGCGTGAGTCCGGCCTGCACGTCGTGTCGGTGCGCCTCGAACAGTTCGCACTTGGGCGTGCCGTCGGCGTGTAGCGAGAGCCAGAGGAGGGCGTGGCAGCCCATGCAGTGCACCTTGCCGTGCACCTCGGGATGCCCCTCCATCGCGCTGAGATCTGCGCCGTGCTTGCGGCCGCAGGCGGGGCAGACGTACGCGTGCGGGGCCGGTGTTCCGGTCGTCATGGCGTTCCTTTCTCGCATAGGCGAGGAGGCCTAGGGTCCGGGAGCGTGGACGTACGGGGTCCCGGCGGCGAGCGCCGCGCTGCGGCGCCCCGCTGGGCGGCGGTCGAAGGAGCCGAGCCCGTGCGAATGGTCCATCCCAGGGCGGCCGCACCAGGGCCGCCAGTCAGCCCTCAACATACAGAATCGGCCTCGGGTTCGCCAGCGGGTTGGGCCGCCTGCCGGCCCGCCCGCCAGCGGGCCAGGGTGGCGGGCGCAATGCCCAGGTACCAACCGAGGAGGACGGCCTGATTGCGGAGCGTGCCGCGGATGAATCCGTGGCGCCGCCAGTAGCGAGCCGAACTGCTGGCCGAAGCCGCCGCGATCTCGATCCGCCCCAGGCGGCGGGCACGCTGCACGAGATCGAGGTCCTCGAGGATGGGAAGCGCGCGCAAGCCCCGGAGTGCATTGAACACGGACCGCCGCAGGAAAAGGCACTGGTCGCCATAGGGACCGAGCCATCGACGGCTCCTCCGGCGGACGGCGCGCTCAATGCGCCGCAGACCCGGCTCCGGTCCGCGCAGCGCTAGGTCGAAGGCTCCCAGGGCCGTGCGCGGTCGTGCCAGCGTCGCTTGCACGTGCTCTTCGTAGCCGGGCGGCAGGTGCGTGTCGGCGTGGCAGAAGAGAAGCGTGCCGCTGTACGCGGCGTCCGCGCCGGCGTTCATCTGTTGCGCGCGCCCGGGCGCGCTGTGCACGACGCGCGCTCCATAGGCCTCTGCGACGGCGCACGTGTCGTCGCGGCTGCCGCCGTCAACGACGATCAACTCGACGGCGCTGGCGCCCCGAATGGCCTCAAGCGTCGCACGTAGCCGTGGACCCTCGTTCAGCGTGGGAACGATAACGGCGAGGGAAGAGGCCAGGACTACGTCGGCGTGCTCGACGTCCGCGGGGCGATCGACATCGCGCCGGGTGGGGAGCCGTGCGACCGTGAGCCCGTGCTCAGCAGCCGCTACGAGGGTCAAGCGAAGCACGGCGGGCGAACTCCAGGGAATGTCCGCAAACAGCGCCGGCGCTGGCGCGCGCAGTCCAACTAGGTAGTAGCCGCCGTCTTCGGCCGGTCCGAGCACGACGTCGTGACGCTCGAGTTGTTCGAACGCTCGCACGAGGACGCTCGCGTCGAGCGCCGGGCAGTCGGTGCCGATGATCACCACGCGCGATGCGCCTGCGGCGAGTGATATGTCGAACGCCCGCGCGAGGCGCAGCCCGAGATCGCCTTCGCTCTGCGGGTGGTACATACGCTCGGGTCCGAAGAGTGCGCCCATGCGCTCCGCGTCGCCGCCCTCGAAGCACACTTCCACGTCGAAGCCGCGCGCGGTCGCCGCGCGATCGACCGTCGCGAGGACGAGTTGCGTCATGCGCCGCTGGAGCGCGGCCGCCCCGCTGGGGCCGAGCGCCGGAATCAGGCGCGTCTTCGCGCGGCCCGGTTCCGGCCAGCGGGCAAAGGCGATCAGTCGCTCGGCAGCGGCGCTCGTCATGCCAGGACCCGCATGCGAGCTATACGATCGCGCCGCCACAGGACGAGCCTGCGCCGGCGGTGCAGCCGAAACAGTGCTCGCCGGTCTCGATCTTGCGCCGCCGCAGGGTCGCGACATCGGCATCAACCACGGAACGGCGCACACGAGCGCCGTCGGCCGTCTGATGCGTGCAGGCCAGATCGAGGGCGTAGTTGAAGTCGCAGTCATGCAGCGTGCCGTCGTAGGACACGTGGATCTGGTGGCGGCACATCAGCCCCGGGACGGTGCTCGGGTTGAATGAGGCGCGCAGAAGCTCGAGGTAGTCCTCGGCCTTGCCTTGGCGATCCAGATCACGAACGAAGCGCCCGATGGCCATGTTGGTGATGGCAATGAGGCGCGTGAACACGATGCCGTAGTCGCCGAGCAGCACGCGGCGGTAGTCACGCTCGAGTCCGGCCTGCGCCGGCGGAAGATGGGCGCCGACGGGGTTGTAGACGAGGTCTAGCGGCAGTCCGGGATCGGCGCCATAGCCGAGCGCATTGAGCCGGCGGATAGCCGCCATCGAGTTCTCGTGGACGTTGCGGCCGCGCTGGCGATCTACGTTCTCCGGTAGGTAGCACGGCAGGGAGGCGACCAAGTGCACGCCATGCTCATGGAAGAACTCGGGCAGGTCCGTGTAGCCAGCTTCGAGCAGGATGGTCAGGTTCGTTCGTACCATCACCCCGTGCCCCCGCGCGCGAGCCGCGGTCACGAACCAGCGGAAGTCAGGGTTCATCTCCGGGGCGCCACCGGTGATGTCGATGAGCTCGGCGCCAGCGTCCTGCGCGAGGCGGAGTACCTGCTCCAGCGTGCTGCGCGACATCTGCTCCGTGCGCTTCGGGCCCGACACGACATGGCAATGGAGACACGCGAGATTGCACGTGAGCCCGATGTTGAGCTGGACGGTGCGGAGGCTCTCGCTCTCGAGCGGCACGCCGCATTCCGCGTACACGGCGCGATCGAACGCATTGGCCTTGGCTGCTGTCTGGTCGGGGGGCGCGGCGGTGTCCATGGGGCTCCAAGCGGCCAGCGCCGCCGGCGCATCCTACCCGGGCACACGGGCATGGCACGGCGACCTGCGCCGCGCGGCATAGGCTCGTGGCGGCGCCCACAGGGCGCCCACAGGGAGCCCGCATGCAAGACGTTGTAAAGGACTACTACGGCCGCGTTCTCCAGGGCAGTGCGGATCTGCAGACCGACGCGTGCAAGACCGACGCCTCGATGCCGGCCCACCTACGCTCCGCGCTCGGGCGCATCCACGACGAGGTGCTGACGCGCTACTACGGGTGTGGTTTGGTGTTTCCCCAGGCACTCGAGGGCCGCACCGTTCTGGATCTCGGCTGCGGCGCGGGCCGTGACGTGTACCTGCTCTCCCAGTTGGTTGGTCCTGAGGGTCGCGTGATCGGCGTGGACATGACGGCGGAGCAGTTGGAGGTCGCCCGGCGGCACCAAGTCCACCACGCCCAGGCGTTCGGGCACGCGCGCTCAAACGTGACGTTTCTCGATGGCACGATTGAGACCCTCGATCAGTTGGGCCTCGAGCCGGCCAGCGTTGACGTCATCGTCTCCAACTGTGTCATCAATCTCTCGACCGACAAACCGGCCGTGCTACGCGGCGCGGCCGGGCTACTGAAGCCCGGCGGCGAGATGTACTTCGCCGACGTCTACGCTGACCGACGCGTACCAGCTGAGCTCGCCGCGGATCCGGTTCTGTTCGGCGAATGCCTTGGCGGCGCGCTGTACTGGAACGACTTCCTCTCGCTCGCCAAGGCCGCGGGCTTCGCTGATCCGCGGCTCGTCGCGGATCGTCCCCTCGGCATTGAAGACGAAGCCATCCAGGCCCGCGTCGGGCCCATGCGGTTCTTCTCGGCCACCTATCGGCTCTTCTACCTGTCCAACCTCGATGCTTCCTGCGAGGACTACGGGCAGGCCGTCGTCTACCGCGGCACCTTGGCCGAGCATCCGCACGTGTTCGAGCTCGACGCGCACCATCACATCGAGCGCGGCCGCCTGTTTCCTGTCTGCGGCAATACGTGGCGCATGCTGGCGGAGTCTCGGTTCCGCGAGCACTTTGACTTCCATGGTGACTTTTCGGCGCACTACGGGATCTTCGAGGGCTGCGGCACGGCGCTGCCGTTCGGCCTCTCGCCCGCCGCTGCGTCCGAGGCGGCCTGCTGCTGATCCGCGTCTCGCGGAGCGCCTCCGGCGCGGGTCGCAGGCCTCGAGCAGGCTCCTCCGGGGCGGCTCAGACGCCTCTTCGAGGAGGATCCGGCCGGGGCAGCTGCCTGAGGGCCCGCTGGTCTGAGGCTGAAAAAACACTTACATTCCTTCACAACGGGCGAGATTGACTTTGACTGTTCCCGCAGGAAGGCGATATTTGCGCCTCGTACGGAACGCCCTCGGGCAATCCAACGCAACAAAGGAGAGGCGTCTTTGCTTCGACGTGCCGCGCATCGGACGCGGTGCGCGGTGGAGCGGAGCGCCATGGAGGCACTATGAACTCGGTTCGGACCCTTATGATCGTTGCGCTGCTCGTGGTGGGCAGTGCCGTCCTCGTTGGCTGCTGCTGCGACCCGCAGCCCAACCCCTGTGAGCAGCCCAACCCGTGCGACCCGTGTGGCGCTGGTGCGGCTGCTCCGGCGGCCCCCGCGGCTGCCCCGGCTGGCGCTGGCGCTGGCTGCGGCGGTGGCAAGGCCTGCGGCTAACCCCGAGGACGTCCGCGCGCCCTGCGCGCACGGAAAGA
>JAQBWE010000242.1 GCA_027625315.1 Planctomycetota bacterium | reverse complement strand
GAGGGTGCCCGCCGCCGCGGGCTCGACCGTCGACTCGTCGTCGCCGGCCACGCCGCCGCGCCACGGCCTCAAGACGCCCTCACATCTCTCGCCGCCCGCCTCGGGCGGTACGCCGCCGGCCACGCCACCGGCACCCGCGGCGACCCAGATGCCGCCGAGCGCACCCACCTACAAGCCGCGCTCCTTGCAGGACCGCGTGGTCACCGTAAATGATCTCGACAGTGGTCGGAGCGGGAAACTGATGATCCTCGTGGGCCTCGCCGTGCTGATCGGCGGACTCGTGTTCTTCGTCGCTACCCAGTTCTAGATCCGGACGAGAAAGGGAAATCGAGCCATGACCAGCCGCAGCGACCAGAGCCTTCGCGACGAAGCCCTCGTGTTCTACGAGGAGGACATCGCCGCCATTCAGTCGATCCTCGACGCCTTCTTGAAGAAGAGCGGGGCGCACTGCGCGCTGCTCGTCGACAAGGACGGCCACATGATCACGTCTCGCGGTCGGACGCAAAACGTCGACCTCGACACGATCAGCGCACTCGTCGCGGGCTCGTTTGCCGCCACGAAGTTGCTCGCCCACCAGTTCGGGGAAGACGAGTTCACGGCGCTGTTCCACCAGGGCAAGGGCCGCAACCTCCAGCTTTCGCTCGTCGCGGACCGGGCGCTCCTGACCGCGCTGTTCGGCGACGAGACGACCGTCGGCATGGTCCGGCTGTACGCGACCGAGGCGGCCAAGCGCCTGACGGACATCTTCCACGAGCACGTCCAGCGGGAGCGCGCCGCGGACGAAGAGTGCGCCACAAGCGACGCCCCGGACACCTTCCTGGGCGAGTCCTCCTCCGCGCTCGACGATATGTTCGGCAACGACTAGCCTGCCGGGGGGTTCCCGGACGGGGTTCGCACCGGAATCGGGTTGTCACCCGGCCTGGGTTCGCGTTACATCCCGGGCATGAGCAAGATCAAGGTCAAGAATCCCGTCGTCGAGCTCGATGGCGACGAGATGACGCGCATCGTCTGGCAGTTCATCCGCGAGCGGCTGATCCTGCCCTTCCTAGACATCGAACTGGTCTACTTCGATCTCGGGATGGAACATCGCGACGCGACCGACGACCAGGTCACGCTGGACGCGGCGAAGGCCATTCGTCAGCACAACGTCGGCGTCAAGTGCGCGACCATCACTCCGGACGAGGAGCGGGTGGAGGAGTTCTCCCTGAAGAAGATGTGGCGGAGTCCCAACGGGACCATCCGCAACTTCCTCGGCGGCACCGTGTTCCGCGAGCCCATCATCTGCAGCAACGTGCCGCGGCTCGTGCCGGGCTGGACCAAGCCGATCGTCATCGGCCGTCACGCCCACGGCGACCAGTACAAGGCACAGGACTTCGTTGTGCCCGGCCCCGGTCGGCTCACGGTCAAGTTCACGCCGGATGGCGGCGGCGAGCCCATCGAGCGCGAGGTGCACGTCTTCGACGGCGGTGGCTGCGCCATGGCCATGTACAACACCGACGAGTCCATCCGCGGCTTCGCGCGCTCGTGCATGGCGGTCGCGCTCGACAAGGGCTGGCCCTTGTTCCTCTCGACCAAGAATACGATCCTCAAGGCGTACGACGGTCGCTTCAAGGATCTCTTCGAGGAGATCTATCGCGCCGAGTTCAAGGATCGCTTCGTGGCGGCGGGCATCACCTACGAGCATCGCCTCATCGACGACATGGTCGCGCAGGCCCTCAAGTGGGATGGTGCGTTCGTGTGGGCCTGCAAGAACTACGATGGCGATGTGCAGTCCGACACCCTCGCCCAGGGCTTCGGCTCGCTCGGCCTCATGACCTCCGTGCTCGTGTGCCCCGACGGCAAGACGATCGAGGCCGAAGCCGCCCACGGCACGGTCACTCGCCACTACCGCATGCACCAGCAGGGCAAGAAGACGAGCACGAACCCGATTGCGTCCATCTTCGCGTGGACGCGTGGTCTCGCGCACCGCGGTCGCCTCGACGACACCCCCGCGCTCGTGCGCTTTGCTGAGACGCTTGAGCGCGTATGCGTCGAGACCGTCGAGTCCGGCCGCATGACCAAGGACCTCGCGCTGCTCGTGCACGGATCGGCCTTGACTGACGCGGACTGGCTGACGACTGAGGGGTTCCTCGACGCCGTCGAGCAGGGGCTCCAAGCCGCCCTGGCGTAGTCCCCGCGCCAGCCCAGGCACCCCCACCCCCGTAGATGATGGGCGCCGTGGTCACCGTCCTCATCCTGCTCGGCCTTCTACTGCTCCTCGTCGGGCTCGTGGGCTGCGTGCTGCCCGTACTGCCGGGCCCGCCGATCAGCTTCGCGGGGCTGCTCCTGCTGTGGTGGGCGCGCGATGGCTCGGCGGCGACGTTTGGCTGGCCTGCCCTCGTCGTCCTGGGTGTTCTCACGATCGTCGTCACCGTGCTCGACTTTGTGGTTCCCGCCTGGGGCGCCAAGCGCTACGGCGCTTCCAAGACGGGGGTGTGGCTCTCTGTCGTCGGCATGTTGGTTGGACTCGTCATGTTTCCGCCGTTCGGCATGCTGGTCGGCGCATTCGCGGGCGCGCTCGCCGGCGAGCTGATGATCGGCAAGCGCGAGGGCGATGCGGCGCGCGCCGCCTGGGGCGTGTTCATCGGCACGCTGGCGGGCGTTGGGCTGAAACTGGCCGTCAGCTTGGCAATCAGTGTGGTCTACGTCCTCGAGCTGTTCGCCTGAAGCGCCGCGTGCCAGGCGCGTAGTGCCAATCCCAGCGCGTGCTGCTTGCCTGAGGGCACAGCACCCAACTCGGCCGTCAGGGCGTCGCGATCAACGGCCTCCTCGGCCGCAGCCCGTCCGGGCAGCAAGGTCACGAGCGCGCTAGCCGCAGCGACGGAACCCGAACACCCGAGGACCCGGAAGCAGGCCTCAGCCACGCGGCCGTCGCGCACGGCGAGCTCGAGCGTGAGCTCGTCGCCGCAGGCCGCGTCCGCCACGGTGGCCCTGTGGGTCGGCGCGGCCAACCCGCCCTGACCCCGGGGATGCAGGAAATGGTCCTCGTAGCGCGAGTGCACGAACCGATGCTACGCGGGGTCGGCGGGCCATCGACGCATTGCCGCGAGCCCAAGGAGGCCGTAGGATCCCCAGCATGGCCACCCTGATCGTCGTCACCGGAATTGCGGGCACCGAGCGCTTTGACGTCGATCAAGGCGTCACGATCGGGCGCGCCCCCCACAACTCCATTCCGCTACCGGATGTGCGCGGCGTCTCGCGCGATCACGCCAAGGTCTGGCGGATCGGACCGGCCAAGTACGCCCTAGCCGACCTCGGCTCGACCAACGGCGTCCTGCACAACAACGACAAGGTCAAGCGCGCCGACCTCGACGATGGGGATGAGATCCAGATCGGCGACGCGGTCTTCCGGTTCGAGCTGAGCGCGGACGAGAAGCCCAAGCCCAAGTTCAGGCCGAAGGAAGAGGACTCGCGCGAGGACTTCGCAGCGCTCCTGCGCGGCGACAAGACACGCGACGACCGTCCGGTTGCTACGCAGGTCGAGGGCCACGCCGCGATTCAGATGAAGGAGCGACTGCTCCAGTACAACCACAAGACCAAGAGCGACAACCAGCTCGGCTGGGACGTCTCGCAGACGGCGGGCGTGACCGGCTGGCTGCTACGCATCGGCATTCTAGGCATCGTGGCCGCGCTGTTCTATCTGGCGATGAAAGTCTTCAACTAGGGCGGCGGACTGGATGGAGGCGGCCGCACGCCTTCGTCGTCCTCGCGTGGGTCAACCACGCGTCGTCCTCCTCATGCGCACTCCGCTCTCCATACAGCCCACCGCCTCGTGGTCGCAGAGATAGCCCGGCGAATGGGGACTAGTGAGTGCGCAGGATCACGTCGGCGATTGCACGCGCCGCGTCGTCCCACGTTTGCGGGGGCGGGCGGATGTCCGTGGGAGTGGGCCCACGCAACGCCGCCACGGCCTCTGGCCAAACCCAGCCGCTCGCCGCCTGACGCGGCGCGGGCACGAAGATGATGCCGCGCGCTCCCAGGCGCTCGATGTCGCGGTGCGCGGCATGATCCGTCGCGATCACCGGCGTGCCACACGCCAGCGCCTCCGCCACGGTCAGGCCGTAGCCCTCCAGCAGTGAGGGGGCCAATAGCCAGCGCGCCGCGGCGTACCGCGCGCACAACACGCCGTCGTCGCGCACCGTGTCGACAATGGTCAGCGGGACGCCCGCCTCGTTCGCCGCAGCGACCGCCGCGCCGCGCGCCTTCCGCGGCTCCTCGCGCGACACGACCAGCGCCCCCGCCCGCACGCTGGTACCGAGCGGCACAAACGTGGGTGAGACGGCGTTGGGAATGCTGACCACGCGATTCGGCTCCAAGCTCCAGCGGGCCTGCGCCTCAGCCGCTAGGCTGGGGCCAACCGCCAGCACCGCCGCGGCGCTACGCAGGACCCGGCCGTACCGCGTGCGCGCGTACAGGGAGCGCAGCATCCCGCCATATCCATGCAGAAAACGCACGTCGTGCAGCGTCACGATGTTGGCCACCGCGCGCGGCGCCACGACCGGGCCATGGTCCGTCAGCAG
>JAQBWE010000241.1 GCA_027625315.1 Planctomycetota bacterium | reverse complement strand
GGGGGAGCCATACTCTGCTCGGCAGGGCCAGCGAACGCCGACACCTCGTGCTATGCTCCCCGGCCCAGCCGCACAGGAGTGTATTCCATGCCGTTTGAACTGCCCGCCCTGCCGTACGCCAAGGACGCCCTGGCGCCCGTGATCAGCGCCGAGACGATTGACTTCCACTACGGCAAGCACCACGCCGCCTACGTGGCCAACCTCAACAAGCTGACGGAGGGTACGGCCCACGCGAAGGCGTCGCTTGAGGATGTCATCAAGGCCGCAGACGGCGGGCTGTTCAACAACGCCGCGCAGGTGTGGAACCACACGTTCTACTGGAACTGCATGAAGCCCGGCGGCGGCGGCGACCCCAGTGGCAACTTGGCCGCTGCGCTCAAGCGCGACTTCGGCTCGATCGACGACTTCCGGCGCGACTTCAAGGCCGCCGCGGTGGGCCAGTTCGGTTCGGGCTGGGCCTGGCTCGTGGAGAAGGGCGGCAAGCTCGAGATCATGAAGACGGCCAACGCCGATTTGCCGCTGAAGCACGGCGTGAATGCCCTGCTCACGTGCGATGTGTGGGAGCACGCCTACTACATCGACTTCCGCAACGCGCGTCCGAACTACGTGGATTCGTTCCTTGATCACCTCGTCAACTGGGACTTCGTCGCTTCGAAGATGACGAAGTAGGACCGCGCGGACGGGGCCGCAACCGCTCTTACGGGAGTCGGTAGACCGCGCCCCGGCGGCGGCCCTCGCGAACGAGCAGGCCTCGCTTCATCAGTTCCTGCAGATCGCGCAGGCCCGTGCGGGGCGAGGTGCCGGCCATCTCGTAGTACTCGCGGTTCGTGCAGCGGCCGTGCCGGGCGAGGTGGTCGAGCAGCTTGCGTTGGCGCTCGTTCAGATCGTCACGGGGGGCGCTGCGCGGCGCGAGGAACGTGCCACCCTCGGACGCGCCGCCGTCGAGTTGCAAGTCCTCCGGCCCTGCGAACTCGGCTTCGCACAGCACGGCACAGCGCTCGATGGCGTTCTTGAGTTCACGGACGTTGCCCGGCCAGGGGTGGCGATAGAGGAGATCCATCGCCGCCGCCGTGAGTCCACTCGGGCCGCCGCCTGAGCGCCGGACGGCCTCGCGCAGGAACTGATCCACCAGCGGCGGAATCTCCTCACGGCGCTCCCGGAGCGGCGGGATCTCGAGGCGAATCACATTCAGGCGGTAGTACAGGTCCTCGCGGAACACGCCGCTCGCCACGGCATTCTCTAGGTCGCGATTGGTCGCGGCGACGATCCGTACGTCTACATGCACAGTCCGGGTGCCTCCGAGCCGGGTGAACTGACGCTCCTGCAGTACGCGCAGCAACTTCACCTGAGCCGCGGGCGACATCTCAGCGATCTCATCCAGGAACAGCGTGCCGCCGTCGGCCAACTCGAACCGGCCTTCGCGGCGCCGCTCTGCGCCGGTGAACGCGCCACGCTCATGGCCGAACAACTCGCTCTCGAGCAGCGTCTCCGGGAACGCCGCGCAGTTGACCGTCACGAACGGACGATCCGCGCGCGCCGAACGGCGGTGGACGAGATTGGCGATGACCTCTTTGCCCGTGCCGGTTTCGCCGGTGATCAGTACCGACGCGTCTGTCCGCGCGGCGCGGCGCGCGGCGTCCACGACCCGCACCATGCGCTCGCTGCGGAAGATCGCGCCATCCTCGAACGGCGGCATCTCGACGGCGCCTGAGTCCAGGCGCGCGGCCTCCTCGACGTGGTCGCCACCCTCGCTGCGGGCCGCGGCCAGCGCGCGCGCGGCCGCGTCCAGTAGGAACTCGAGACTGCGCGCGTCGCCGGGGCAGCGCGCCACGCCGATGGACACGGTGGTCCCGGCCACCTCGCCCTCGTCGTGGGCGGGCACTTCGATGGCCGCGAGCCGCGTACGGAGCGTCTCGGTGAGCGCCCGCACTTCGTCCGGGGAGGCCCCCGGCATGCGTACGGCGAGCTCTTCCCCGCCCAGTCGGCCGAGGCGCTTGCGGTCGCCGACGACCGCAACGAGGGTTGCCGCGCAGCCGCGCAGCAACTCACGCGCGAGGTGCACGTCGCGGCGCATCGTCACGTGCTCGAGATGGTCCAATCCGATCCGCAAGAGGACGGCGTCGGGCCCGCCGGCGACGGCGCGCTCGACATCCCCGCGCAGTGCCGATTCAAACGCCGTGGCGCCCGGCAGGCGGGTCACCGCATCCAGCGCCGCGAGCCGGTAGAGGCGCGCGTTGTTGAGCGACGAGGCGCTCACGCCCGCAAGCGGCGCGATGAGTCGCTGAGCTTCCTCAGACGGCACGGCCGCCGCATCGTGCCAGCCGAGCAGCACGAGGCCCTGGACTTCGCCGCCCGCACGAAGGGGCGTGGCCAGCCAACGACTGGCGCCCGAGAGCAACCGGGCGCTCATGCCGTCGCCGTCGCCGACCGTGGCGCCGCCCTCGATCTCGATCGTCTGACGCGACGATAGCGCGCGAGCGAGCGGACTCGTGCTCGCCATGTTGAACGGCCGCTCTGGGAACCGCCCCGTGCGCGGGTGTTCCGCGATGATCGCCGCTGCTGCCTGCGGCCCACGGGCGTCGAGCACGAGGGCTACATCCGGTTGGAACCGCGCGACGAACAGGTCTAGGACCATCGCGCCGCGGCTACCGAATTCCAGCGAAGTCGCCAGGGCATCCTGCGCGCCCCGCAGGAAGTCCAAGTCGCCGAGGCGATGCTGCAGATCCCTGCGCATCTGATCGAACGCCACCGTGAGGCGGCCGACCTCGTCGGCCCCAGCCACAGGCACGGCTGTGTCGAACTGTCCGAGCCGCATGGCGTCGGTGGCCGCGACGAGCTTGCGCACAGGATCCGCGACGCGCCGCGCGACCAACGTGGTCGCGGCCGCAATGAGCAGGAGTCCGAGCAGAGCCAACCACAGCAGGGGCTCTCGTTGGGCATCCAGAGCCCGGTCCAGCGTGGCACGGGGCAAGCCCAGGACGAGCCACGCGCCGCGTTCGCCAGCGGTGCCACCGAGTCGCGTTGCGAAGGCCAGATGCGGCGGTGTCGCGCCCGACGGCGTCGTGAGCACTGCCCCGCGTTGGCCCTCGCCGCGGGAGAGCGCCGCGACTGAGCGCGCGCAGGCAGCGCGGAGCGCCTCGCCTGCGGGGCCCGAGACGGCGAGAGTCCCACCCGCGTCGTCGAGGATGGTGGCGCCCGCGCCGGAGTCGTCCTCCTGCAGGGCCGCTTCCAGGAAGGCGTTCTCCACGCGCACGCCGATGGTGACGCGCACCCACTCGTCCGCTCGCCCCTGGCGCGAGGTCGCCACGAGCAGGAGGCCATCCCACGCTGACACCATGAGCCGCGGGCGCTCGTCGGCACCGCTGAGGACGCGCGGCGCGCGCAAGCCCGGTCGCTCGGTACCCAGCCCCAGCGGGACGTGGAGCAACGGCAGGTCGCTCCCCGAAATCGCCACGGTGCCGACGAGCCCGGTGTCGAGCGCGCCCGTGGCGTGCAGGCGCGCGACGCGGTGGATCTCGCCGTACTGACCCGGCTCGATCTCAGCAGCGAGGTGTCGGGCCAGCCGAAAGGAGGCGTCGCGCACGCGGCCGAGCGCAGCTTCGATACGGGCCTCCACTTGACGTGCGCCGTCCCGCACGCGGGCCACATGCTCGTCGTGCGTGCGGCGGGTGTTCTCCCGCTCCACCAACAGCAGCGTCACTGCGAGCGGGATGACTGCGGCGGCGAGCACGCCGGCCGCGAGGCGCCACGTGAGGAAGCGCAGGCGCCCCGACACGTCCACGACCAGCAGGACCCCCAGCATGAGGGCGAGCACGAGTCCGATGAGGAGTGCGATGCGCACCCGCTCCTCGGCGGCCAGCGACTCCGCAGGGCGGGGCGCGGCCAACTCCAAGCTGCCGCCGCCGGGCAACGGCCGCGTGACCCGCATGGCCTCGACGTTGCTGTCGATCGGGCCCATCGCGCTCGCAAAGTCGGGCTGCCCCGGCGCCAGAACGAGTCCGTCGCGGCCGCCGTCGGCGCTCACGAGTCGCACGCGCGAGGTGCTGGGGGCACGCCGCGTGCGGACGACCGTCGCCGCGACGAAGTGCAGCCTGCCCGCGGGTCCCACGTTCTCGAGCGTCAGGCCGCGCGCGATGCGCGCCGGGTCGAGGTCGATCGCCACGGCCTGCTGCACGTGCGTGTAGCCCATCGAGTCCTGCCAGCGCCAAGCCTCGACGCTGCGCGTGTTTGGGGCGCGCACGATGCCCGGCACGAGGCGCTCCGCCGTGAGGTCTTCACCGTTGCGCAGCTCCAGCGTCGCCGCGGGCGCCCCTGCGTCGTAGCGCACCTGCGCGCGCACGAGCACGCCGTCACCCATCAGGTCCGGAAAGGCGCGCTCTGGGCTGAGCAGCAGCCAGAGGCGATCGGCACCCACCAGGGCGGGCAGCTCGACCTCCAGCGTGGCGCCGCGTTCCAGAGTGCGGCCCTGGTGGGGGCCTTGGCGGTGCGCGAGCACCGGTACGCCGTCGCGCGTCGTGCCCGTGAGCAGCAGCGGCACTGGCGCGGGCGGACCCGCGCCGAGGCGCAGC
>JAQBWE010000240.1 GCA_027625315.1 Planctomycetota bacterium | reverse complement strand
TGGGCGCCAAGACCCGCGCGGACCGCGCGATTCAACCTGTGTTCATGAAACATCCGGGCTACCCGGGGACGACGCGGTGATCGCGCAAGGCGAGCACGTGGTCGGCGCGTGCGGCCACCGCGGGGTCGTGCGTGACCACAATCACTGTCCGCGGCGCGGCGCCGTCGTGCGCAGCCGCCGCGATCAGGTCCATGACGCGGGCGCCCGCCTCCTCATCCAAGTTGCCGGTGGGCTCGTCGGCGAGCAGCAGGGGCGGGTTCTTGGCACACGCGCGCGCGACGGCGGCGCGCTGCTGCTCACCGCCAGAGAGCTCGTGGGGAAACCGGTGGGCCTTATCGAGCAGCCCGACCCGATCGAGGGCTTCGTCCGCGCGCGCGCGCGCCTCAAGCCGCCGCAGGCCGAGCGGCTCCAGACCTGCGACGGTGTTCTCGCGCACGGTGAGCGTGGGCAGCAGGTTGAAACCCTGGAAGACGAACCCCACGTGCACCCGCCGGAACGCGGACAGGCCCGCTCGGTCGAGCGCGGTGAGGTCGATCCCGTTCACCACGAGGCGCCCGGACTCCGGGCGGTCCAGCCCACCCAGGAGAGAGAGGAGTGTCGTCTTGCCCGAGCCCGAGGGCCCGGTCAGGGCCGTAAGGCCGCCGCGCGCCACCGTGAAGGTCGCGGCGCGCAGCACGGCCACGGGACCGGCGGCCTCGCGATAGGAGGCGGACAGGGACTCAGCGCAGACCGCGGGGCTCACGGGGCGGATCGTACGGGGGCCCGCGCCCGGGGCGACCTGCGGGCCGATCGCGGGACCTTGGACCCGAAAAATGTGGGGATCTTGTGAAGGTCAGCCCCCGGGCTGGTCGATGGGGGACGGCCGACTCCCTCCTGCGCGACCTGCACCTCCCCCAGGGCTACCCCGCCATGCGTTCGCTCCGCCCGTCCCCGCACCGCCCGCCCGCCCGCCATGCCGAGCAGGGCTTCGGCCTCGTCGAGGTTGCCCTGGCCTTGCTGGTCATCGCGATCGCGACGATGGGCAGCGTCAGTTGGACGCTCTCGGGCATGCGCCTGGACGCGGCGACGCGCGAGGAGGCCGACGCCACGGATGCGCTCCGAGAGGTGCTGGAGGAACTCCAGGCGACGCCCTTCGAGGAGGTTTTCGCGCGGTTCAACACGCTCCCCGAGGACGACCCGGAAGGCCCCGGCACCGCCGTGGGCGGCCGCGTCGTGCTGGGCCTGACCGGTGATGTCAAGGCGCTCGTGGGCGTGCCGCGGTCCGACGGCCTAACTGGTGGCTCCGTCGGCGAGCCGCCGCGCCGCGCCGTGCAACGCGCTGTCGCGCTGAGCGTCGACATCGCCTTCCCGACGGATGGCAGCGGCCGCCTCGTGGAGAGCGCCATGGGCGCGGATTGGGGCGATGGCGCGATCGACATCGATGGTGACGGCGAGATCACCGACGAGGCGACGATCTCTGGCTACGTCCTGCTTCCCGTGCGTGTCCGGATCACATGGGACGGCGGTGGCGGGACGCGCACCCTGGAGCATGTGCGTTTGCTCACGCGGCGCGTGCGAGCAGGTGGCGAATGAAGCGCGCCTCGACGCAAGCCGGGTTCACGCTGATCGAGATGTTCGCCGTCGTGGTGATCCTGCTCATCATCGGCGGGCTGGGCTTCAAGGCCATCCAGATGACCGCCACGGCCTCGGCCGCGACGGTGTTTCGCGCGGACCTCGATACGCGCGTCCATCGCACGCTGGCCCGCGTCGCGCGCGAGCTCCAAGAAGCGAAGCTCGAGGAACTCGTGCCCGAGCCGAGCGAGCCGTTCGGAGCCTCGACCGTGGCGTATCGCTGTGCTGAGGTACCGGATATCGAGGAGATCGTCTGGGGCGAGTTTCGACAACTCGTCCTCGCGCCTTCGCCGGAAGACCCGGCCGACGGGCGTGACAACGATCACGACGGCATCGTGGACGAACACGAGCTACGGCTTATCCACGATGTGGGCCTCAGTTCGGAGCGCATGACCGTACTCGTGCGCAACGTGGCGCCGAGGCTCGAAGGCGAGCAAGCGAACGCGACGGACGACAACGGCAACGGCCTGGTGGACGAGCCGGGGTTCTGCCTCGCTCGGCGGGACGGGATCCTGCACATCCGGCTGACGCTCCTGGGCAAGGACCCCAGGGGCGAGGTGGTAGCACGAACGGCGGAGACCACGGTATGGCCACGCAATTGACTCATCCTTGCGCTCCGAACGAACGTGGCAACGTGATGCTCGTCGCGGTGCTCGTCCTCGTTCTACTGGCCGTCTTCGGCTTCTCCATGGTCGAGGCAGTGACCTCGGCGAAAGATGAAGGCGCGGCATCCGGCGCGCATCTCGAGCGCTTGTTCCTCGCCGAGTCGGGCATGGACGCGGGCTACCGCGACCTTGTCTCCGGCGGGACGGGCGAACTCGGTTCGGATCGCGCACCCGTAGGCCTGGGGCGCGGTGCGTTCTACACCCGCGCGTTCGACCGCGGCGACGGCACGATCACACTGTTCAGCGTCGGGCTGCATGCGCGCGGCGAGCGCACCTTGCGCGCGCGCATACGTCGCTCTCGGCCCGTCTTTCATCACGCCATCTTTGCGGGCAATTCTTCCGGGGATCCCGACTACGCGATGACGTTCGGTGGCAAGGGTTCGAGCGCCGACGACATCAACGGTGACATCTACAGCGGTGGGGGCATCCGCGTGGAGGATCACGCCGATGTGGCGGGCAGCCTGCGCTCACAGGGCACCATCGAGGGCGGTGAGGGCGACACGGGCGTCACCCAGGCAGGCTTCGACTTCTCCGCCGTGAACTGGTCGGATCCCGCCATCGTGGATGTCGCGGCCGAATTCGCGACGTGGGGGCGGCTGGCGAGCGCAGACGCCGGCGGATCCGCTGATCAGGTCCCGGAGAGCAACGCGGCGCACATCTTCCGGCGCAATCCCAGCGATCGCACATCTGAGACGGGGGGCACCGACAAGAACGACTACTTCCTGGAGGATCCGTACGAGGACTGGCGCACGGATCCCAAGGACAACGGGACGGACGCGCCGTTCATCTCCATCGACGATGGGAGCGGCGAGAGCCGCCGCACGTTCTACATCGACGGCAATCTGTGGATTCACAACCCGGACGCGATGTCGTTCATGCTCGCCTCGAGCGGCGGCACGGGCACCCAGGTGACGTTCATCGTGCGCGGCAACATCGTCTTCAGCGACAGCTTTCGGCTGGAGAACACGGGGCTCGATGCCGTCGGGTTCGTGGCCATCAAGGACCCGGACGTGAAGGACAGCGGCAACATCTACCTGGGCGATCCGGCGTACGGGACGCTCAGCGAGGTGCACGGCTATCTCTATGCCGAAAACGACTTCTTGGATGTGAATCTCGACGAGAAGGGCAGCAAGGAAGTACGCGTCCTGGGCACGATGAGTGCGGGCAATCACGTGGCGATTGAGCGCACCTACAAGGGTGGACACAGCAAGTTGACCGTCGACTGGGATCGACGCGTGCAGACGGGCGCTGTGAGTCTGCCCTTCCTATCGACCGACGTGCCTTCGGCCGGTGGAACCGCCGTGATGGAGGCCTGGGTCGAGTCGCCGCTCGCGGATTTGGGGGGTCCAAGCCCCGTTCCGGTCCCCACGCCCACGCCCACGCCCACGCCCACACCCACACCCACACCCACACCCACACCCACACCCACACCCAATCCCAAGGGCGACAAGACGCCCAAGCCCAAGAGCAACAAGACGCCCAAGCCCAAGAGCAACAAGGGCAAGAAGAAGGGCGGCGCCTGATGCGTGGGCTTCGCGGCCTGGCGGGACTTGCTGGCTGCCTGCTCGCCCTCGGCCTGACCGCCGGGACCGCCCGCGCGGGCGACGATGTAACGCCCGAGGCGCTCGCCGCCGTCGAGCGCGAGCTTGAGGGCTTGCGCGCGGAGCCTGCCGTCTCCACGGAGCAGGTTGTCACGCACTTGGTCGCGCTCGGCTCAGACCATCTCGGCGCTCTGATCACCGTGTGTGAAGACGCGCGCCCGGGGGGCCGCGAGGAGGCGGTCCTGCGCGCCGCCGTCGCGCACCACGGTCCGCGGAGCCTCCAGGCCTACCTCACGCGACGGTTGGGGTCGGGCGCGACGGCGGCCGAGGCGCTCGATGTGCTTGCCGTGTTGTCCGTCCACGGCGACCTGCATTCCCTCGCCTTCGCGCTCGAGCTCGTGCGGGGACTCGACCCGACGTGGCTCCCGACGAAGCGCGTGCAGCGCGCGTGGGAAGCCGCCCTCGTGACCTTGATCGCTGCCGACTGCACCCCCAACGAACTCGCCCGGGTTCTGCGCGCTGTGCCGGCCGCGCTCACCGAGCCGACGGCCGCGGCCTTGGGCCGTTTGGGGGGCCGGGCGTCGGTGGGGGCGCTGGTCGCCCTGATTGGGGCGGACCCGGAGGATGCCGCGCCGCTGTACCTCGCCCTGAGCCGGGCTCGGCGCCTCGCCCTCGCCCAGGAGGGTGTGGCCGCGGTGATCGGGGCCGGTTTGGCCTTGGCGAGCCCGGACGCCCGCGCGGCTGCCGCCCAACTGGCGGCTCGGG